>DASXJM010000474.1:0-4471 GCA_036497405.1 Streptosporangiaceae bacterium
CACCGGCGCCGTAGCGGCGGATGCCGGTCAGCCCCTGGGCCAGCATGCCGCGGGCGTCGTCGTCAATCGCGGCGTCCAGCCGGGCCACGCCGAGGGTCCCGGTCGCACCCGAATGCCAGCCACCGTCACCGGCCCCGTCGGCTTCAGTGTCGCCTCCGGCTTCGGCGTCGCCGGCCCAGATGACTCGGCGCGCGCCCACTTGGCCCGGCCCGGCGATCACGGTCGCGACCGCCACCGGCTCGCCGCGCTCGACGGCCTCGCCGATCTCGCCGATCTCGGGAAAGCTCGCCTGGCCAACCTGCTCGACGAAGATCTCGACGATCCCGCCGCAGGTCAGCCCGACCGCGAACGCGTCGTCGTCGCTGACCCCGTAGGTCTCCAGGATGGGCGTGCCGGTCCGGCCGACCTCAAGGCCCAGCTCGTAGACGGCCCCCTCGACGCAGCCGCCGGACACGCTGCCGACCACCTCGTGATCACCGGCACCCGCCACGGCCAGCGCGGCGCCCGGGTCCCGGGGTGCGCTCCGGTACGTACGCACCACCGTGGCCAGGCTGAAGGTTTCACCGGCTTCCCACCACTTGGTGATCCGGCCCAGAATGTCCCGCACGATCCGGACTCTAATTGGCCGGGCCGGAACGCACGAGCCAGGATTAAGGCACCGATTAATGCGGGGCAGCCGGGCTGAGGCCCCGGCGGCAGCGATGATCGTTTGCCTACTTTGAGTAGTTTTGGGTTTGCCGCTGGGGCCTGGGAGGTACCAGTGCGATGGACCAGGTGTCATGGCGGGACCAGATCACCTGGCGGGCGTGCCAGGAGGTGCCCGATGACCGGCAAGCAGGTGGCGGTAGAGCGGATTGAACTGGCCACTCCGGACCCGGAGGAGATCGCCGGCGCGGTCAATCAGATGTACGTCGAGCACACCGCCCGGTTCCGGCGGGATGGCCCGGTCCTGATCGACTCCGGTTTCCGGGCCGCGACCGCGGGGTCCCTGAGCGCCAGCCTCCTGCACTGGACCAGCTTCGACTACGACGCCGACTGCAGCCCCACCGGCGAGTTCGTCGGGACGCTCTGCCAGGCGGGCACGGGTGCGGCGACCGCGGGATCGGCCGAGCTGCGCTTCGTCCCCGGCGACGGGTTCATGCCCCCGCCCGACCGGCCATACCGGGTGGACCTGCGGCAGAACATGATGACCTTGCTCCGGGTGCCGCGCGCGCTGGCCGGGGAGCTGGCCGAGCAGCACAGCGGGCTGCCCGCCGCGAACCTGCGGTTCCAGTCGATGGCGCCGGTCTCCCCGGCCGCCCTGGGTCTGTGGACCCAGACCATGACCTTGATCTGCCGCGAGCTGATCGGCTCGGGGACCACCACGCTCAGCCCGCTCATCGCGCAGGAGATGGCCCGGCTCGGGGCCGCGGCCCTGCTGGAGACGTTCCCGAACACCGCCATGACTCACGACCCCCGCGGGCCGGGCCGGGTCCCGCCGGGCGCGGCCCGGCGGGCCGCCGAGTTCATGGACAGCTCCGCGGACCAGCCGATCACCGCGGCCGACATCGCGGCCCGGGCCGGGGTCACGCTCCGGGCCCTGCAGTACGCGTTCCGGCGCCACTACGGGATCACGCCCACCGGTTATCTGCGCCGGGTCCGGCTGGAGCGGGCCCGCGTCGAGCTGCGCGAGGCGGACCCAGCCTCGGGCCTCACCGTGGCCGGGGTCGCGCGCAACTGGGGCTGGCTCAGCGCCAGCCAGTTCACCGCGCTCTACCGCCGCCAGTACGGGGAGCTGCCCAGCCAGACCCTGCGCAGTTGAGGAGACCTGAGGGCTTTTTGAGGGGTTGCGGCGCTTGCCCGGCCGGGGCGGACTGACCATGATCAAGCAATGGGACTGTTGCCGGATCGGGTCGTACTGGTCAGCGGGGGTACTCAGGGCGTGGGCGCGGCGATCAGCCGGGCGGCCGCCCGCGAGGGCGCGGCCGTGGTGGTGTCCGGACGCCGGGCGGAGCCGGGCGAGAAGCTCGCCGCCGAACTGCGAGCGGCCGGAGGCCAGGCCCACTTCGTCCGGGCCGACGTGGCCGACGTGGCCAGCGCACAGGCGTCGGTGGCGGCCACGGTCGAGCGCTTCGGCCGCATCGACAGCCTGGTCAGCGCGGCCGGGCTGACCACCCGGGGCACCCTGATGGACACCAGCCCGGAATTGTTCGACCAGCACGTGGCGGTGAACCTGCGCGGGCCGTTCTTCCTGATGCAGGCGGCCGTGGCCGACATGGTGCGCCGCGGCGCCCCCGGGACCATCGTCAGCATCATCACCATGTCCGCGCTCGGGGGCCAGCCGTACCTGGCCCCCTACGTGGCCGCCAAGGCCGGGCTGATCGGGCTGACCAGAAACGCCGCCCACGCGCACCGGTTCGACCGGATCCGGATCAACGGCGTCAACATCGGCTGGACCGACACCGACGGCGAAGACGAGACCCAGCGCCGCTTCCACGGCGCCACCGACGGCTGGCAGGACCGCGCCGCCGCTGAACTGCCCATGGGCAAGCTCGGCCAGCCGGACGAGATCGCCGACTTCGTGGTATTCCTGCTGTCCGACCGCAGCGGCGTGGTCACCGGCTCGGTCATCGACTGGGACCAGAACGTCCCCGGTGCCCACGACTGAATCAGTCGGGCGGGACGAGGGCGGGCGGGACGTTGTGGGCAGCCAGGATGTCGCCGGGCCGGTCCCCCAGTCACTGCGCGAGCAGGGAGGCGGCGGACAGCCCGGCCTGGGCCGCGATCTCGCGGACCCGGAACGTATGCGCCCCGCCCGAGCATGAGGGGAAATTGAGGGATTTTCAACGTTGTTTGCCGTCGTCAGCGGCCTAGGGTCGAGGCCATGAACATGTCAGCGACGACAACGGCGGCGCGCGGCTGGTACACCCCCGGCGACTGCCGCCTCAGCGACTTCCGGGCCGTGGTCGAGCAGAACACGGACCTGGCCGACTACCCCTCGGCCGACGATGTTCAATCCAATGTGCTGGTGTACGGGCGCAAGCTGGCCGAGCGGACGGCCACCACGGCCGGCCGGCGGGAGGTGCAGGCCGAACTGGCCCGGGCCCTGCTGGACGGGCCGGGCATCGTGGTGTTCGCGGCCGCGTTCGACCCGGCCGCGGTCGACCGGGCCAGCGAGGTGTTCCGGGCCATCATCGACGAACAGAAGGCCGCGGGCGCGGCGTCGGGCGACCACTTCGCCCCACCCGGCAACAACGACCGGATCTGGGGCGCGGTGGACAAGTTCGCGGTACGGGCGCCCGAGACGTTCGCCGACTACTACTCGGGCGACGTGATCGCGCTGATCAGCGAGGCCTGGCTGGGGCCGGCCTACCAGGTCACCTCCCAGCCCAACGTGGTCAACCCGGGTGGCCGGGCGCAGGTCGCGCACCGCGACTACCACCTGGGGTTCATGGACCGGGAGCAGGCCATGGCCTACCCGGCGCACGCGCACCGGCTGACCCCGGCGCTCACCCTGCAGGGCGCGGTGGCCCACTGCGACATGCCGGTCGAGACCGGGCCCACCATGTACCTGCCGCACTCGCAGAAGTACGCCCCGGGCTACGTGGCCTTCCACTCCCCCGAGTTCACCGAGTACTTCAACGAGCACTACGTGCAGCTGCCGCTGGCCAAGGGCGACGCCGCGTTCTTCAACCCGGCCCTGTTCCACGGGGCGGGCACCAACCGGACCGCGGACGTGAAGCGGATGGCCAACCTGCTGCAGGTGTCGTCGGCGTTCGGCCGGGCCATGGACGCGGTCGACACCACCGCGGCCAGCGCAGCCCTGTTCGGCACGCTCAAGCGGCGCTGGGCGGCCGGGCACGAGCAGGCGGTACGGAACCTGATCACGGTGGCCGCGGAAGGCTATGCGTTCCCGACCAACCTGGACCGGGATCAGCCGGTGGGCCGGATGACCCCGGTGACCCAGGCTGAACTGCTGGCCCAGGCCGTGCGCGAGGGCTGGGACGACACCAGGTTCCGGGACGAACTGGCCGCCCAGCAGTGGCGCCGTACCCCCGAGGCGGGGCCGCGGTGACGGCCAGGATCGCCGGCGCGCCGATGGTGGCTCAGCTACACCGAGGCGGTGCGGCACGGCATGTACCGCCCGCTCGGCACCGGCGACGTGGACGTGGCGGCGATCGTCTCGGCCCTGGGCACGTACGGCTACGACGGCTCGGTCCTGCGGGCCTGACCCTCGTAGGTGTAGCCGGTGGCGCGCAGGCCGGGCTGGTAGTACTGCTTCAGCCCGGTCAGCTCCAGGCCGCCGGCCGTGATGATCTCGTCGATGGGCCGGGTGAGCTTGCAGCCGCCGAACACCAGCGACTGGACCGGCTCCAGCCGCCGCTGGTTGCGGGCCACGGCGAGGTCGGGTGACCGGCCGTGCTCGACGAAGGACAAGGTGCCGCCGGGACGGAGCACCCGGCGGACCTCGGCCAGGGCCTGGGCCACGTCG
>DASXJM010000475.1:0-7727 GCA_036497405.1 Streptosporangiaceae bacterium
GTCCCGGACCTGCGCCGAGGCTCACCAGTCGGTGGCCCTGCTGATCGAGATGCTGGCCGACGACCGGGCCCTGCGGGCCCGGCCCGCGCGGGCCCTGGCCGGCGCGCTGGCCCGGTTCGGCACCGCGGGCTGCGGCGGCGCCGACAGCGCCCCGGACGGCGCCCTGGCCGTGGCCGGAGCGGCTCACGAGGGCGAGATGACGGCCCGGGTGACCCGCATCATGGCCCCGGGCCCGAAGTTGCCCGTGCTCTGGTGGTGCGGGGTGTGCTGCGCGGCCACGCTGATCGTGGTCGTCCCGATCGCCCTGATGATCCTGCCGAACTAGGCGTCCGGCCCGGGTGGGGCCGTCGCCTGGTTGGCCCGGGCTACCAGGGGCCGTAGGGGCCCGACGAGGACGACCGCGAGCGGTTGTTGCCGAACTGCTTGACCGCCGGGCGCACGTCGGCCATGTAGACCGCGGCGCCCACGAAGGCGGCGACCGGGAGGATCGAGACCACCGAGGCGCCCCGCAGGTAGAACGCGTAACCGGCGCCGACCACGGTGGCCACCCCGAGGATGATCAGCCAGATGGCCCGGGTCCGCTTGCCCGCGGCCACGAAGGCGGCCGCCGGCCGGCGCAGCGCGTCCACGAGGGCGAACCCCTCGAAGAGGAACGCCGCGATCGACAGCACCGTGAAGAAGATGTTCAACGGCGTCATGGCATTTGTCAGCACGGTCCCACGCTATCCGTTACGGCCGGATGGCGGTTCCGATCCGCCCCCGGAGGTGTCTTCGGTCAGGTCGGCCGGGTCGCCGGTCGTGTCATCGGTGACCGCGGCCCAGGTGCCGTCGCGGCGGCTGGCCCGGGCCGGGCGCTCGGCGGCGGAGTGCTCAGCGGCGGCGGCGGGCGGCAGGTAGGGCTCGGGCTCCGGCTCGGCCTCGACCGCCCGCGGCAGCACCGAAACGCTGGCCACCTGGTCCACGTCGGCGGTGGCGCCGTTCTCCTTGCGGAACGACTCATAGATCTCGATCAGCACCTGCTTCTGCCGCTCGGACAGAGCCGGGTCGGCCAGCAGCGCGGATCGGACGCCGGAGTCGCTGGGCTCGTCTTCCAGAATGCCGGCCTGCACGTACAGGGCTTCGGCGGAGATTCGCAGGCCCTTGGCGATCTGCTGCAGGATCTCGGCGCTCGGCTTGCGGAGCCCGCGCTCGATCTGGCTGAGATAGGGGTTGGAGACGCCCGCGGCCTGGGAGAGCTGGCGGAGCGAGATCTTCGCCTGCTCCCGCTGCTCGCGGATGTACTCCCCGATCGAGTTCATCGATACCTGAGGCATACCCTCAGTATCAGCGATAGTGCTTGCTATTGCAAACGCACCGCTAGCGCCAGCAAGCACCCTGGGGGTCGGTAGCCAGGGGATGCGTCCGGGTGGCGGGGCCTAGTGGGCCGGGACCTGGCTGAGGTGCTCGCGGGCGAAGGCCAGCGACTCGGCCAGGTCGGCCAGGCGCTCGTCGCGGTTCGCGGCCCGGCGGGTGTTGACTTCCAGCACGACCATGCCCGGGTAGCCGGTCGCCGCCAGACGCTGCAGGAACTCCGCGCAGGGCTGGCTGCCGTGGCCCGGGACCAGGTGCTCGTCCGGGAACGGGCCGGCCGGCGCCCCGGTGCCGTCGGCCAGGTGCACGTGGG
The DNA here is from genome assembly GCA_036497405.1 of Streptosporangiaceae bacterium. Taxonomy (GTDB): domain Bacteria; phylum Actinomycetota; class Actinomycetes; order Streptosporangiales; family Streptosporangiaceae; genus Bog-532. Next base: position 1,664 of record DASXJM010000475.1, read on the forward strand.
CCAGCCGGTCGCCCACCGCCTCGGCCATGGCCATGATGTCTGAGCCGGACGCGGACGCGTGCGACAGGTCCAGGGTCACGTTGGCGCACTTGATCGTGGTCGGGTCCCAGCTGGGCGCGTAGGGGACGATCTCCCGGCCCCGGGCCCGCAGCGGGAACATGTTCTCGACCGCGAAGATGATGTCGGTCTCGGCCTCCATCGCGGCCAGGCCGGTCTCGAAGTCCACCGCGTAGTCGCGCTGCCAGCGGAACGGCGGGTGCACCACCACGATCTTGGCCCCGAGCTGCTCGGCCAGCACCTGGGACTTGCGAATCTTCTCCCACGGTTCCCGGCCCCACACGCGCTGGGTCAGCAGCAGGCTGGGCGCGTGCACGGCCAGCACCGGGAGCTGGTGATAGTCCATGAGCCTGCGGATCACGTCGACGTCCTGGCTCACCGGGTCGGTGTAGACCATGACTTCGAGCCCGTCGTAGCCGAGCCGGACCGCGGTCTCGAAGGCGTCGGGCGTCCGCTCCGGGTAGACAGACGACGTGGACAGCACGACGGGCGTCCGGGCCGGCCGTTCTGCGTCGCTCAATGCCCTTCCCTCCACGGCACGCGTACGGTGTTCCGTCGAGCAAGCTTAGTTTGGCCCCGGGCCCGATTGCTCCATCCGGCGCGGTGACCGCGCATCCCGCCGTATTGTCACCCCCCGGCGTTAGTGTGCCTGCCATGGCAAAGTCACCGGCGGGCAGCGCGTACCGCTGTTCGGAGTGCGGCTGGCAGGCTCCCAAGTGGGTGGGGCGCTGCGGCGAGTGCCAGGCGTGGGGCACGATCGAAGAGGCCGGGGTCCCGCGGCTGGTCCGGGCCGGGGTCCGCGGGGTGGGGCCGGGTCCGGTGAGCACGCCGGCCGTGCCCATCGGCGAAGTGGACGCACGCGCGGCCAGCGCCCGGCCCACCGGCATGGACGAGCTGGACCGGGTGCTCGGTGGCGGGCTGGTGCCGGGGGCGGTGCTGCTGCTGGCGGGCGAGCCGGGGGTGGGCAAGTCCACCCTGCTGCTGGAGGCGGCGGCGCTGGTGGCCGGCTGGGGCAAGGTGCTGTACGTCACCGGCGAGGAGTCCGCGGCCCAGGTGCGGCTGCGGGCCGACCGGATCGGCGCGGTCAGCGACAACCTGTTCCTGGCCGCCGAGACCGACCTGTCGGCGGTGCTCGGCCACGTGCAGAGCGTGCAGCCGGACCTGCTGGTCATCGACTCGGTGCAGACGATCTCGGCGGGTGGCGTGGATGGGGTGCCCGGCGGCGTGACCCAGGTCCGCGAGGTGTCGGCCGCGCTGATGGCGGCGGCCAAGGAGCGCTCGCTGGCCACCATCCTGGTCGGCCACGTGACCAAGGACGGGTCGATCGCGGGCCCGCGCACGCTGGAGCACATGGTCGACGTGGTGCTGAACTTCGAGGGCGACCGGCACTCCCAGTTGCGCATGGTCCGCGCGGTCAAGAACCGGTACGGGCCCACCGACGAGGTGGGCTGCTTCGACCTCGGCGAGTACGGTCTGATCGGGCTGCCCGATCCGAGCGGGCTGTTCCTGTCCCAGCGCAGCGAGCCGGTCCCCGGCACCTGCGTGACCGTCACCCTGGAGGGGCGCCGCCCGCTGGTGGCCGAGGTGCAGACCCTGGTCGGCCCGTCCGTGCTGGACATGCCGCGCCGGGTCACCTCGGGCCTGGACGGCTCCCGGGTCGGCATGGTGCTGGCCGTGCTCCAGCGGCACGCCGACATCCGGCTCGGCCGCCAGGACGTCTACGCGGCCACGGTGGGCGGCGTCCGGCTCACCGAGCCGTCGGTGGACCTGGCCCTGGCCCTGGCCCTGGCCAGCTCGACTTCCAACCTGAGCCTCCCGGCCGGCGTGATCGCCATCGGCGAGGTCGGCCTGGCCGGTGAGGTCCGGCGGGTCAGTGGCGTGGCCCGGCGGCTGGCCGAGGCCGAGCGGATGGGCTTCCGGCGCGCCATCGTCCCGGCCGGGGCCAACGCCCATGGCCTGCCCGGCTCGGCGGGCAGCCCCGGCGACCGGGACCGGCCGCCGGCCGCGGCTCCCGACAACAGCATCACCGGGGCCATCGAGGTCCGCGAGGTGGAGAGCGTCCGGCAAGCCGTCACCGCCGCCCTAGCTGACTGAGCGCGGCAGACCGGGCAGGCGCTCCTGGAGCCAGGTGATGAGGTTGTCCCGCTGGGTGCCGCGTTCGTGCGCGACCTGGAGGGCGGTCTGGTCGCTGTAGCCGGGCGCCTGGCTGGGGTCGGCGCCGTGGGCGAGGAGGCGTTCGGCAGTACGGCGCTGACCGCCGTGGCAGGCTTGCCAGAACGCCTCGGTGACGTCGTCCGGAGACGGAGCCGGCGAGGCGGCGAGTAGTTCGTCCAGCCGGGGCATGATGCCCAGGGCGGCCGCGTGCCAGAGTCTGCTGACCCGGGCGCCGCGCTGGACCAGGAGCCGGGCCACGTTCCAGCATCCGTACCCGATCGCGTTGTCCAGCGGGGTGCCGATCGACCCGCCGGGCCGGTCCAGGTCGGCGCCGCCGTCGATGAGCGCGGCGGCCACGTCGGCGTCATCGCTGCTGGCCGCCCAGTGCAGCGGCGTCTCCGGCTGGTCCCCGCCGCTGTCCAGGTCGGGATCCGCGCTGGCTTCGATGAGGAGCCGGACGATCGCGGGCCCGTCCGGGAAATAGCCGGGCCAGTCGGTGGCGACCAGGAGCGGCGTCCGGCGGTCGTGGATGCGCGCGTTGGCCAGGCCGGGATTCTCGTCCAGCAGGGCGGACAGCGAGGTCACGTCTCCAGCCCGGATGGCCTGCACCGCTGCCTCGGCGGCGGGGTCCTGGCGGTCCACGACGGCCTCCTGTCCGGGCCGGGACGCGCGCCCGTTCCCGGAGGCCATCTAACCTCGAACCGACGACGTTTCCTGAGCCCCGGGCCCCCGCCTACGAGGTCTTCTTGGCCGCGGGCCTGGCCGGAGGTGTGGCCGGGGCGCCGGTCAGCCGGAACGACGAGCGAGGGCTCTGCGCGCCCCCGGCCGTGATCATGGCGCTGTAGGTGCGGTTGGTGGCGGCCGCCACCGTGCTGACACAGCCGTTGACCGTCTCGTGCTTGTCCCACGTCATCGAGGTGATCACCGGGACCCCGCGGCGCAGGCTGATGACGTGCCGCTTGGCTCCGTTCACGCAGACCGCCGAGTTGTAGGCCACCGTGCTGCCGTGCAGCACCTCCAGCCGCAGCGCGGCGGCGCCGGTGTCCAGGTTGCAGGGGGTGGTGTCGGTGGACACGATGTCGACCTGGAACGCCGGCGTGGCCTTGGTGCCGAAACTGGCCGCGCGCGGGGTCACCGTCAGCAGCAGGTCGGCCGCGGGACAGGCCACTGGCCCGGCGGCGGCCTTCGGCTTGGGCTTGGCCTGGGCGGCCTTGACGGACCCGGACGCCGATGGCGAGGCGGACGGCGTGGCGGACGGGGTCGGGGTCGGGGTCGGGGACGCGCTGGGCGTGGGACTGACCGGAGCCGGTGACGATGGGGTCGTGGTCGGGGTGCTGTAGGCCGCGGCGGACTGTTGCCCGGAGCCGGCCCCGTGAGCCGAACTACCGCCGCTGGCCATGCCGGAAGCGGCCCAGGCCAGCAAGCCGATCACGGCCAGCCCGGCCAGCAGCGTGAAGAACCGGCGCTGCCAGTAGGCGTCGGCCCCGGGACGGCCACCTCCGCTACGATGCGCATTCGGATCCATACGCTCAGTATTCTCAGCGGGCCAGCGCCTGGCTGCGCGACATGCCGGCCGACGCGGCCTCTAAACCGCCCGCTGGCGCGCGATAATCAGGGCTTGTCATGACAAGCCGTTATCTGGAGCCGGTGCTCGGCTGGTACACCGAGCACGCCCGCGACCTGCCCTGGCGGGACCCGGCCGCGTCGGCCTGGTCGGTCATGGTCAGCGAGATCATGCTTCAGCAGACTCCGGTGTCCCGGGTGCTGCCCGCGCACCGCGAGTGGCTCAGCCGCTGGCCGACCCCGGCCGCGCTGGCCGCCGATCCGCCTGGCGAGGCGGTCCGGCAGTGGGGGCGGCTGGGTTACCCGCGCCGGGCCCTGCGGCTGCATGAGGCGGCCCGGATCGTGACCGAGCGGCACGGCGGGATCATCCCGGACTCCTACGACGAGCTGCTGGCTCTGCCCGGCGTGGGCCGCTACACGGCCGCGGCCATCGCCAGCTTCGCCTACCGGCAGCGGCACTCGGTGCTGGACACCAACGTGCGGCGGGTGCTGAGCCGGCTGATCACCGGGGCGGAGTTCCCCGGCAAGACGGTGTCGGCCGCCGAGTGGCGGCTGGCCGAGACGCTGCTGCCGGACGAGCCCGAAGTCGCGGCCCGGTGGGCGGTCGGCGTGATGGAGCTGGGCGCGCTGGTCTGCACCGCGGCCCGGCCCCGGTGCGAGGCGTGCCCGCTGGCCGCCGACTGCACCTGGCTGCGGGCGGGCCGCCCGGCGGCGGCGGTCCGGCCGGTGGGCCAGCGCTACGAGGGCACCGACCGCCAGTGCCGGGGCCGCCTGCTGGCCGTCCTGCGCGATGCCGACGGCCCCGTCCCGGCCAGCCGCCTGGACGCCGTGTGGCCCATCCCCCTCCAGCGCGCCCGCGCCCTCGACGGCCTGGTCGCTGACGGCCTGGTGGATGCGCTCCCCGACGGGAACTACGCCCTGCCGGCGTAAACGAAACGGCGCCCGGACCCCTGGGGGTCCGGGCGCCGTCTCTAGGGCCTATCGGCTTGGCGCCGAGCTGGGCTACCTCAGCTGGTGCTGCCGAGAGCCTGGGGGCCTTCGCCGCTGCTGGCCGACTCGATCTCGGCCGGCGGGGCGTCCGGCACCGACTCCGGCTTGGCCACACCGGTGAAGGTGAACTTGGCCGTGGGACCTTCGCCGTCCGCGTCGATGACGACGATCTGGCCCGGACGGAGCTCGCCGAACAGGATCTTCTCCGACAGCGAGTCCTCGATCTCACGCTGGATCGTGCGACGCAGCGGCCGCGCCCCCAGCACCGGGTCGTAACCGCGCTCGGACAGCAGCTGCTTGGCGCCCGGGCGGAGCTCCAGACCCATGTCGCGGTCCTTGAGCCGCTCGTCCACCTTGCCCGCCATCAGGTCCACGATCCGGAAGATCTCATCGCGAGCCAGCTGGTGGAACACGATGATGTCGTCGACCCGGTTGAGGAACTCCGGCCGGAAGTGCTGCTTGAGCTCTTCCTGCACCCGGCTCTTCATCCGCTCGTAGGAGCTGCGGGACTCATCGGCCTTGGCGAACCCGACCGAGACACCCTTGGAGATGTCGCGGGTACCGAGGTTCGTGGTCATGATGATCACGGTGTTCTTGAAGTCGACCGACCGGCCCTGGGCGTCGGTCAGGCGGCCGTCTTCCAGGATCTGCAGCAGCGAGTTGAAGATGTCCGGGTGCGCCTTCTCGACCTCGTCGAAGAGCACCACCGAGAACGGCTTGCGCCGCACCTTCTCGGTGAGCTGGCCGCCCTCCTCGTAGCCGACGTAGCCGGGAGGCGAGCCGAACAGCCGCGAGACGGTGTGCTTCTCGGAGAACTCGCTCATGTCGAGCTGGATCAGCGAGTCCTCGTCGCCGAACAGGAACTCCGCGAGCGCCTTGGCCAACTCCGTCTTACCGACACCGGTCGGGCCGGCGAAGATGAACGAGCCACCGGGACGCTTGGGGTCCTTCAACCCCGCACGAGTACGGCGGATGGCCTGTGAGAGCGCCTTGATCGCGTCGTTCTGGCCGACGATCCGCTTGTGCAGCTCGTCCTCCATGCGCAGCAGCCGGGCGGACTCCTCCTCGGTGAGCTTGAAGACCGGGATGCCGGTCGCGTTCGCCAGCACCTCGGCGATGACGCCCTCATCCACGGTTCCGGATGCCGCGACATCCCCGGCACGCCACTGCTTCTCGAGGCGCAGCCGCTCGCCGAGGAGGTTCTTCTCCTCGTCGCGCAGGCCGGCGGCCTTCTCGAAGTCCTGGTCCTCGATGGCGGCCTCCTTGGCGGCACGCACGAGCGCGATCTTCTCGTCGAACT
>DASXJM010000476.1:0-2936 GCA_036497405.1 Streptosporangiaceae bacterium
TGGACTGGTCCGGGGGGACGGTCCGGCTGCTGACCGAACCCGTCCCCTGGACCGCTAACGGGCACCCCCGGCGGGCCGGGATCTCCGCGTTCGGGATGAGCGGCACCAACGCCCACCTCATCCTCGAACAACCCCCCACCCATCCCACTCCCGCTACGGCAGTCACTCAGGTGGCCAGCCAGCCAGCGACGGCAGCGGTGCCGGTGCTGGCCGGCGGGGTTACGGCGTGGCTGGTGTCCGGGCGGGGCCCGGCGGGCCTGGCCGGGCAGGCGGCCCGGCTCGCTGAGTTCGTGGCGGCCCGGCCGGGACTGGACCCAGTGGACATGGGGTGGTCGCTGGCCACCACCCGGTCAGTGCTCGAGCACCGGGCGGTCGTCACCGGGCCGGGCCGGGATCAGCTGCTGTCCGGGCTGGCTGCCCTGGCCGCGGGTGACCCGGCGGCGGGGGTGGTGTCCGGGGTGGTGGCCGATGACGGGCCGGGCAAGACGGTGTTCGTGTTCCCGGGTCAGGGGTCGCAGTGGCTGGGGATGGGCCGGGAGCTGGCGGCGGTGTCGCCGGTGTTCGCGGCCCGTTTGGCGGAGTGCGGGCGGGCTTTGGCGCCGTTCGTGGATTGGTCCCTGGAGGAGGTGCTGGCCGGGGCGGACGGGGCGCCGGGACTGGAGGCGGCGTCGGTGGTGCAGCCGGTGCTGTGGGCGGTGATGGTGTCGCTGGCCGCGGTGTGGCAGGCGGCCGGGGTGGTCCCGGATGCGGTGGTGGGGCATTCGCAGGGGGAGATCGCGGGCGCGTGTGTGGCCGGGATCTTGTCGCTGGAGGACGCGGCCAAGGTGGTGGCGCTGCGGAGCCGGGCGCTGTCGGTGCTGGCCGGGCACGGGGGGATGCTGTCGGTCGCCGAACCCGCTACCAGGGTGCAGGACCGGATCGACCCCTTCGGGGACCGGCTCTCGGTGGCGGCGGTCAACAGCCCGGCGGCCACGGTCGTGGCCGGGGAACCCCAGGCGCTGGAGGAACTGGCCGCCCGGTGTGCGGCGGCCGGGGTGCGGACCCGGATGATCGCGGTCGATTACGCCTCTCACACCGCCCAGGTCGAGGCCATCCGGGACGAGATCGCCGAGACCCTGGCTGGGATCGCTCCGCGGCCGGCGGTGATTCCGATGGTGTCGGCGATGACCGGGCAGCCGGTGGACGGCCCGGGCCTGGACGCCGGGTACTGGTACGGCAGCCTGCGCGCCCCCGTCCAGTTCACCGCCGCCCTGGCCACCCTCGCAGAAGACGGGCACCGGGCCTTCATCGAAGTGTCCCCCCACCCCGTGCTGACCGGCGCCATCACCGAAACCCTTGAGGGCACCACCCGCCCGCGGCAGCGCTCGGCCGGTCCCACTTTTGTGACCGGGACGCTGCGCCGCGATGACGGCGGAGCGGGACGGTTGCTGACCTCGCTGGCTGAGGCGTATGTGCACGGTGCCGGGGTGGACTGGGCGACGGTGCTGCCTGCCGGTCAGCGGGTGGGCCTGCCCACCTATGCCTTCCAGCACCAGCGGTACTGGCCGGCGGCGCGGCCGGTGAGCGACCTGTCGTCGGCTGGTCTGGCGGTGGTCGGGCATCCGCTGCTGGGGGCCGCGGTCGAGCTGGCTGCTGAGCAGGGCTTCATGTTCACGGGCCGGCTGTCGGTGGCTGCCCAGCCGTGGCTGGCAGATCACGCGGTGGCCGGCCTGGTGCTGGTCCCCGGGACGGCCTTCGTGGAACTGGCGATCCGGGCCGGGAACGGCGCCGAATGCGGGCACGTGGACGAGCTGACCCTGGAAGCCCCGCTGGTCCTGCCGCCCGGTGGCGGCGCTCAGGTCCAGGTGGTGGTGGGCGGACCGGGTGATGAAGGAGCCCGGGTCGTGGAGGTGTACGCGCGGCCCGATGCGCCTGACTGGACCGGCGACTGGGCTCGTCATGCCCGGGGTGTCCTGCGGCCCGGGCCGGGCCGGGGTGACCTGGAAGGTGCCGGGGAGCTCGCGGTGTGGCCGCCGGCCGGGGCGGTTCCGATCGATGTGACGGAGTTTTACGCGGGCCTGGAGAAGGCCGGGTACGGATACGGGCCGTCGTTCCGGGGGCTGCGGGCGGCGTGGCGCCGGGGCGAAGAGGTGCTCGCTGAAGTGGCCCTGCCCGGGCCGGCCGCCGAGGCCGCGGGGTCGTTTGGGCTGCACCCGGCACTGCTGGACGCGGCCCTGCACGCCGCGACCCTGCTGGACGGGGCCGGCGGCACGTCGGCCGGGGACGGGTCCGCCGGGGACCAGGCCGCTGGAGGCGGCGTGCGGTTGCCGTTTGCCTGGTCGGGGGTGCGGCTGGGGGCGGCGGGAGCTTCGGCGCTGCGGGTCCGGGTCCAGGGAGTGCCTGGCGGTGGCTTGTCGCTGGTGGCCGCGGACGGGGCTGGGGTGCCGGTGGTGTCGGTAGGGCAGCTGGTCACCCGCCCGGCTCCGGTCGGAGGCCTGGCTGCTGCGGTGCCGGAGCGTGATCTGACCGACGCCCTGTTCACGGAGGAATGGGCTCCCCTGACCGCCGCCGAGACCGGAGCGGAGGCCGATGATCCGGCGGCTGGGCGCCGTTGGGTGGTGCTGGGCCCGGGCGAGCCGGGTTTGGCCGCTGAGCTGGCCGCGGCCGGGGTCGTGGTGGGCCGGTTCCCGGATGTGGCCGGGCTGACGGCCGCGGTGACCGCTGGGGAGCCGGTTCCGGACGTGGTGGCCGCCGAGGTCACCGGCGTCCGGCTGGACAGCGACCCGGCGAGCGGACGGGTGCCGGCCGGCGATGACGCGGGGGCCGGGCCGGGCTGCGGGGGCGCGGCCGGCGGGGGCGTGACCGGCCTGGTGGCGGGTGGTCTGGGGCTGGTGCAGGAGTGGCTGGCTGCTGATGGTCTGGGTGGGGCGCGGCTGGTGGTGGTGACCCGGGGGGCG
>DASXJM010000477.1:0-5885 GCA_036497405.1 Streptosporangiaceae bacterium
TCACCTTCGGCCGCCCCGAAGGCTCGTTCGTGCTCACCGGCGCTGCCCCGTACCACGTGTTCGCGGGCGAGGAGACGGCCGCGGTGGCCTTCGGGGCCATGCTGGCCGCGCTGCCCGCGGGCACCCCGGCCCACCCGCTGATCGAGGTGGCCGGGTCCGGTGACCGGCTGCCGCTGGCCCGGGACGTGCCCTGGCTCTACCGGGACGGGCGGCCGGCCGTCGCCTCGGCCGGCCTGCTGGAGGCGGCCCGGCGGCTCGAACTGCCCAACGAACCCGGCGTCGCTTACCTGGCCGGCGAGGCCCGCACCGTCCAGCTGCTGCGGCGCCACTTCGTGTCCGAGCGGGGCTGGCCCCGGCAGGCGGTCAGGACCAAGCCGTTCTGGGCTCCGGGCAAGCGCGGCCTGGACTGAACCCCTGTCCGCTGGAGCTCCGGCCGGCCAGGATGAAGGTATGCCGTGGATTGATCTTGAGGGTGCTGCCAATGCCCGCGATGTGGGCGGCCTGCCGACCGAGGACGGCGGAAAAATTGTGCCCGGGCGGCTGCTGCGCTCGGACAACCTGCAGGACCTGACCGCCGCCGACATCGCCAAGCTGACCGGTGAGCTCGGGCTGACCACCGTGGTCGACCTACGCAGCACGGCTGAGCTGCACTCGGAAGGTCCGGCCCCGCTCGACGAGGTGTCCTCGGTGGAACACCGGCACCACCCGGTGCTGCCCGAGCAGGGCCTGGCCACGGACGCGGTCGCCGACGTGCTGCTGACCCGGGGCGAGCGGGACCGGTCCCGCTACCCGGACAACGCGGTCACCGGCCACTACCTGGGCTACCTGGAGGACCGCCCGGACCAGGTGGTGGACGCGCTGCGCAGCGTGGCCCGTTCCAACGGGGCCGCGCTGGTGCACTGCGCGGCGGGTAAGGACCGCACCGGCGTGGTGGTGGCGCTGGCCCTCAGCGTGGCCGGGGTCCGGCCGGACGCAATCGCCGCCGACTACGCGGCCACCGGCAACCGGACCGCGCCGTTGCTGGCCCGGCTGCGCCGGTCGGTCACCTACTCGGCCGACATCAACCGTAAGTCCGATGACTCCCACAAGCCGCAGGTCGGCACCATGACCGCGTTCCTGGCCGAGCTGGACCGCCAGTTCGGCGGCGCGGCCGCCTGGCTGACCGCGCACGGGCTGAGCGACGAGGACCTGGCCCGGCTGCGTTCCAAACTGCGAACACCCTGATCAGGCGGGTCAGCTTAGAGTGGGCGGATGGACCCCGCGCTCCAGCCGCTGGCCGACCAGATCGACTTCGCCAGCCAGCGGCTGCTCGGTACCGCCCGGATCATCGACGACAGCGACCTGCGTGAGCCGTCGTTGCTGCCCGGCTGGACCCGGGCCCACGTGCTGGCTCACCTGGCCCGCGGCTCCGACGCGCTGCGCAACCTGATGGTCGGCGCGCGCACCGGGCAGCCCAAGTCCGCCTACGCCAGCCCGGAGGCGCGGGCGGCCGACATCGAGGCGGGCGCCCAGCAGACCCGCGGCGACCTGCTCGACGACGTGGCCGCGTCCGACAACGCCTTCCGCACGGTCAGCCGGCAGCTGCCCGACGAGGCCTGGGCCACCGTGATCGACTGGGTCCCGGGGCTGGACCCGTTCCCGGCCCGCGAGATCCTGGTCCGGCGGCTGGTCGAGATCGAGCTGCACCACGTCGACCTGGGGGCCGGCTACACCGCGGCCGACTGGCCGGACAGCTTCCTGGTCGTGCGGCTGCCCGAGCCACTGCGGGCCCAGCGGGAGGAGCGGCGGACCTGGGACCGGACCGCGCCGCCGCTGCGCCAGCCCCGGCCGCTGGGCCCCCGCCCGGCCCGCGTCATGCCCTGGTGACCGGCCATGCAGACGGTCCGGTACTGCGTCACCCCGGCGGGCCGGGTGGCCTGGTCGGCGCAGGGCTCCGGGCCGCCGCTGCTGCTTGACTCGGGCTGGGTGACCCACCTGCGCCAGGGGCTCGAACTGTTCGCGTTCGGTTCGTTCGTGGCCGCCCTGGCCGAGCGGTTCACCGTGATCCGCTGGGACAAGCCCGGCTGCGGCCTGTCGGCCCGCCGCGGGGCACCGGATCCGGACCCGGCCAGCCTGGCGTTCGAGGCCCAGATCGCGGTCGCGCTGGCCGTGGCCGACAGTGCCGGGGCCGGCCGGTTCGCGATGTTCGGCGCCTCCCAGGGCGGTCAGGTGGCGGCGGCCATCGCGGCCCGGTACCCGGAACGGGTCACCGAGCTGGTGCTCTACGGGACCTGCGCCCGCGGCCCCGACCTGGCCCCGGACGCGGTCCGGGACTCGCTGGTGGCCCTGGTCCGGGCCCACTGGGGGCTGGGTTCGACGATGCTGGCCAGCATCTTCATCGGCGGCCCGACCCCGGAGGACGTGGCCGCGTTCACCCAGGCCCAGCGGGCCTGCGCCACCGCCCCGGTGGCCGCGCGCACGCTCGAGGTCTACTACGGCACCGACGTGGCCGGCCTGCTGCCCTCGATCCGGGCCCGGACCCTGATCCTGCACCGGGAGGCGGACCAGGCCACCGCGTTCGCGCTCGGCCAGGAGGTCGCGGCGCTGATCCCCGGCGCGACGCTGGTCCCGCTGCCGGGCGGCAGCCACCTCTTCTACCACGGGGCCTGGACCGAGGTCCGGGACGCCACCCTCGGCTTCCTCAGCCTGCCCGCGGGCCCGCGGCTGACCGGCCGCGAGCTGGAGGTGGCCGCGCTGATCGCCGACGGGCTGACCAACCAGGCCATCGCCTCCCGGCTGGCCATCGCGCCGCGGACCGCCGAGGCCCACGTGGAGAACATCCGGCGCAAGCTCGACGTCCGGTCCCGGGCCCAGATCGCGGCCTGGATCACCGTCCACCACAGCGGCACGGCTGGGCGCGGCTAGGAGAGGGTCGGCACCCGGCCCGCGGTGGCCCGGCGCAGCACGTAGCGGCGGAACAGGTCGGCCGCGGCCAGCAGCCGGCGCTCGGCCGACCAGGTCAAGGTGATCTCCCGGACCGCGCCGGGGTCGAGGATCTCCAGGTGGACCAGGGGGCCGGGGGCCGACTCGGGTGAGCCCGCCCGGGGCGCCGGGACCACGGCCACGCCCAGCCCGGCCGCGACGAACCCGCGCACGGTGGACAGGTCGTCGCCCTCGAACACCACGTCGGGCCGGAACCCGGCCGCCTCGCACAGGTCGTCGGTCAGCCGGCGCAGGGCCGACAGCGGGCGCAGGCTCACGAATGGCTCGCTGGCCACGTCCGAGAGCCACAGCTGACCGCGTTCGGCCAGCGGGTGGTCCCGGGGTACGGCCAGCCGCAGCGGTTCCAGGGCCAGCTGCCGGGACTGCAGCGAGCTGTCGTGCGGCCGGCGGGTGCCGATCTCCAGGTCGGCCCGGCCCCCGGCCAGCGCCTCGGAGTTCAGCTCGTCCCGGACCTGGGTCAGCTCGAATCGGACCTGCGGGTGGGCGGTGCGGAAGCTGCGCACCAGGTAGGGCACCAGCCAGGTGCCGAGCGAGTGCTGGAAGGCCAGGGCCACGGTCCCGGTCTCCGGCTCGAGCAGCTGGCTGACGGCGGCGATCCCGTCGTCCAGCTGGTGCATCATCGCGTCGACGTGGTGCTTGAACACCGATCCGGCGTGGGTCATGCGCAGGATGCGCCCGGACCGCTGCAGCAGCGGGGTGCCGACCTCGCCCTCGAGCCGGGCCAGGGCCCGGGACACCCCGGACTGGGTGACCCCCTCCAGCTCGCTCACCTCGGTGACCGTGGTCCCGTCGGCGACCTGCTGAAACCAGCGCAGCGCATCGGTGTCCATAGACATGACGCTAGCTCATGAATTCATTGTCTTTTAGTCATTGGACGCATGGGTCATTCGTCATGACACTGGATAACGAAGGATCCACGAGAGGAGGAACGACAACATGAAGAGCACCAAGACCAGGCCGCTCGGGCGGCGCCTGAAGGCGATCCGGCATGACTTCCATGGTGACCGGGAGGCCCGGGCCGCACGCCGCGCCCTGCAGCACGAGCTGTCCAGCTACACCACCGAGTCCGAGCTGAACGACCTGGAAGCCATCCTCGACCGCCACAGCGACGAGGAGACCGCCGACATCCGGCGCTTCCTGGCCACCCGCCGCGTCGCCTGAGCGGCGTGACGGCCCCGGCAGCGCCGCCGGCGGCCCGCTTTCCCGCGCAGTAGGCAGTGTTGGCCTCGGGGGCGCAGGCCCCCCAGACCCCCCTACTAGGCTGTACGGGTGGCGGACGAAAACGAGTGGCGCACCCACCGGCTCGACCTGGCCGACCAGACCCTGCGCGAATGGGACGCGACCGTGCTCGCGTCCGGCCCGGACGGGATCGTGCTGGATCGGTCGGCCTTCTACCCCGGTGGCGGCGGCCAGCCCCCGGATCAGGGCGTCCTGATCTGGGGTGGCGTGCAGACCCGCATCGAGGGCGCGCGCAAGGCCGATGACCTCTACCTGATCCCGGCCGAGAACGACCCCCTCCCGCCCGTGGGCTCCACCGTCCGCGGCGCCGTCGAGGATGACCGCCGCACCGCGCTGATGCGCACCCACTCCGGCCTGCACATCTTGTGCGGCGTGGTGTTCCGCGATTTCGGCGCCCTGGTCACCGGCGGCAACATGGAACCGCTGACGGCCCGCATGGACTTCAACCTGCCCCAGGTCCCGGAGGGGTTCCGGCAGTCGGTCGAAGACCACTGCAACGCCGAGATTGACGCCGACCGGCGGATCGACGTGCGCGTGCTGCCCCGGGATGAGGCGTTCGCGCTGCCGGACATCATCCGCACCGCCACCAACCTGGTTCCGCCGGAGGTCAAGGACGTCCGGATCGTGGACATCGTCGGCCTCGACCAGCAGGCCGACGGCGGCACCCACGTCGCCTCCACCCGCCAGGTCGGCCGCATCCAGGTGGTCAAGGTCGAGAACAAGGGCAAAGGCTTCCGCCGCCTGCGCATCCGCATCGACCAGTAGCCCGGCGCCGCGGCGGTTGGGTCCGGTTTAGCGATCAATCACCAGGGAAGCGCGAACCAGGTACGGAGAACGCCCAGCCAACCTGACGACGGAGGGGCACCATGCCTGACTTCAGTGAGATGGCCGACAAGGCCAAGGACGCTGCCGGTTCGCACGACAAGCAGTCCGACGAGGGCCTCGACAAGGCCGCGGACTTCGCCAACGACAAGACGGGTGGCGGCCACGAGAGCCAGATCCAGTCCGGCGAGGACAAGGCCGAGAGCTATCTCGGGGTCGAGGACCAGGACAAGTAGAGCCCGACTGGACAGGGGCTCCCGCGGCGCGGGGGCCCCTTTCTGCTGCTTTCTGCTGCCTGGACCACCCCTTCCAGCAGGGAAAACTGTTTAGCTGCCGATCCTGGCGGGAACGTCAACGCACCGTACGCAGGAATGGCCAAATCGACGACAGAGGGGGCACCATGCCTGACTTCGGTGACATGGCCAACAAGGCCAAGGACTTCGTGGGCGACCACGACAAGCAGTCCGACGAGGCCTTGGACAAGGCCGCAGACTTCGCCAACGACCGCACCGGCGGCGGCCACGAGAGCCAGATTCAGTCCGGCGAGGACAAGGTTGAGGGTTACCTGGGCGTCGAGGACCAGGACCGCCAGTAGCCGCCGAGCACGAAGGGGCCCTGCTCGGCGGGGCCCCTTTTGTGTTTCTGTCCGTATCAGCCGTACGGCCCGTTAAGCGGCGACGAACAAGCTCTCCGGCCAGACGAACATGCGGCCCAGACCGGTTTGCTGGTCGATCCCCCGGGCAGGCGAACCCACCGTACGAAGGATGGGCCAAACCGACGACCGAGGGGGCACCATGCCTGACTTCAACGACGAGCAGCAGAGCCAGGACCAGGGCCAGTAC
>DASXJM010000478.1:0-3501 GCA_036497405.1 Streptosporangiaceae bacterium
GTTGAACCGGGCGAAGGCGTGCGGCCACTCGAACGTGGACTGGCGGGCCAGCCGGTCGGTGGTGGCCGGGTCGAACTCGCGGAACTCGCCGTGCAGCAGGTGCATGCGGTACCGGCCGGACTTGCGGGTCAGCCGGGCGAACGTCATCTCACCGGGGGCCGCGATGTGGTGGACCGAGGCCCCGCCGGCCGGGAAGTACAGCACCTCGGGGTACAGGTGCACGCGGGCCAGGTTCTCGGCCGGGTCGTCGCTGCGGGCCGCGAACCAGGTGGCGTGCTCGCCGGAGTTGCACAGGTCCCAGACGTCGAACTCGGCCTCGTAGTGGCGCACGTCGGCGAACAGCACCGGCGTGCCGGCCAGGCCCTTCATGATCTGCATGGTCAGCGCGGCGTCCATGTCGGACTCGGTCGAGCAGACCAGGGTCTCCTTGGGGCCGTCCCAGTCGTACGGGTCGTTGAGGAAGGCCTCGGCCACGTCCATCGTGCACCAGTTGTTGGTCATCTCCGGCTGGCCCTTGATGCCGCAGAAGTCCAGGTGCCACTCGGCGGCCAGCTCGCGGACCGCGTAGTACACCCCGATCTGGCGTTCCAGCAATTCGGGGGTGAGCTTGGCCCCGTCGTAGTGGACCCCGGCCGCGCGGGCCTCCAGCCACAGCCGGGCCGCCTTGAGCCGGGCCCGGTCGACCAGGGAGCCCCGCCGGACCAGCTCGTACTGGTCGATGTCCTCGATGTCGATGCCGAACTTTTCCATCCACTGATCGGTGTTGGCCACCGTCGTGTACATGCCCATGGGGCGGCCGCCGATCCGGCCGAACGTGGTGCCGCGCAGGCCCT
The DNA here is from genome assembly GCA_036497405.1 of Streptosporangiaceae bacterium. Classification (GTDB taxonomy): domain Bacteria; phylum Actinomycetota; class Actinomycetes; order Streptosporangiales; family Streptosporangiaceae; genus Bog-532. Next base: position 834 of record DASXJM010000478.1, read on the forward strand.
GCGCGACCCCGGCGGCCCGGGCCAGCTGGCTGAGGCGGCCCGCCACCGCCGGGTCGGCCGGGTCACCCCAGACCCGGCTGTGCGGGCGGCCGATCTGGTCCAGGCCGCCGCCCGCGGCCAGCATGCCGACCATCCCCGGGTAGACCGGGTCGATGTTGGAGAACAGCGCCAGCGGGCCGCGAACCTGGTCCGCGAACAGCATCGAGAAGTGCGGGAAGGCCCAGACCGGATAGTTGATCACGGTCAGGTCGGGCCGGGTCGCGGCCAGTTCGCGGCCGAGCCCTACCGCGTCGGCGTTCGAGCCGAGGTCGCCCTGACCGGTGAAGACCTCGTGGCCCTGGTCGCGCAGCGCGGCCACCAGCCGGTCCTGCACCTCGAGCCCGAACGGCCCGACCTCCTCGTGGACGAAATCACGGCCGTCGGACGCGGTGGCGATGGCGATGCGAGCCATGAGGAGACTTCCTTCCGAAGGGGCCCAGAGGCGGGGAGGGGAGCTAGCGGCGGGCGGTTCCGTCCGAGCGGCGGATGATCAGTTCCAGCGGATAGACCTGGTGCACCGGTTCGAACTCCTCCCCCGCCGCCCGCCGGATCAGCAGCTCGGCGGCCTGGGTGGCCATCGGCCGGATCGGCTGGGCCAGCACGGTCAGGGGCGGGTCGAGCAGCTCGGCCCAGTCCGGGTTGTCCACGGCGATGACCGAGATGTCGTCGGGCACGCGCAGCCCGCAGTCGCGGATGGCCTGCAGGGCGCCCAGGGCCATCAGGTTGTTGGCCACGACCAGGGCGCTGGGCGAGTCCGGCCGGCCGAGCAGGCCCCGGACGGCGGCGCGGGCGGCATCGCGGCGGAACCCGCCGTCGACCACGATCCGGTCCAGACCGGCCCGCTCGACCGCGGCCAGATAGCCTTCCTGCCGCTCGCTGCCGGTCTCGACCTCCGAGCGGCCGCCCACGAACGCGATGCGGCGGTGGCCGGCGTCGATCAGCCGCTGGGTCGCGGTCTGCACCGCGGGCACGTTGTCGGCCACGATCAGGTCGGTGGTGGCCCGGGTCAGGGCCCGGTCGATGGTGACGACCGGGATGCCCAGCTCGCGCAGCTCGTCGATGCTGCCGTCGGGGTCGGACGGGGACAGGATGATGCCGCTGACCCGCTCGTCGGCCAGCATGGACAGGTAGGCCTTCTGCCGGGCGCCGTCCTCGTCGGTGTTGCAGACCAGGACCCGGTAGCCCGCGGTCAGGGCCACCACCTCGATGACCCGGACCACCTCGGCGAAGTGGGGGTTCTCGATGTCTGGGACCACGATGCCCAGGGCTTCCATGTGCTGGCGGCGCAGGTTGCGGGCCAGCCGGTTGGGCCGGTAGCCCAGCTCGGCCACGGCGACGCGGACCCGGCGGCCCAGTTCGGGGTCGACCTTGGGGTCCCCGTTGAGCACCCGGGACACGGTGGCCACGGACACCTGGGCCCGCTGGGCCACGTCCTTGATGCGTACTGAGCGAGGGCGTTCCGGCGCGGCCATGGCTAGATGATCTCCAGTCCGTCCGCGTCCGGCAACGCGGGGAACGGACCGGCGGGCAGGGTCTGGTACCAGTAGGCCACGCTGGCGATGTCGTCCTGCAGGGGCAGGTACCGGCGGCCCGACCGCCAGCCCAGCGCCTGCATGGTCACGCGCAGGTCGGAGCCGAACCGGATCGGGTCGGTCAGGTGCCAGCGGTACATGCTGAACCGGCTCTGGGTCAGGTTGGGGTCGGACCCGTCCGGGAGGTAGGCCAGCGGCAGGCCCGCGTAAGGGGTGGTGAACGTCTTGTAGGCCTGGTTGACCCAGAAGTTGTAGGAGCCCAGGAAGTAGTCCTCGGTCCCGGTGCTGGCGATGGTCGGCCAGTCCTGGTCGCCGTCCAGGAAGAACTTCAGCTCGCCCTCCCCCCACCAGCCACCGCTGTTGGAGCCCCAGGCGACCGAGGTGCCGACGTAGTGCCCGCGCCCGCTGACCTGGTCGAGGATGGTGTGCTCGGTCCCGTAGGCCAGCGGGTTGCTGCGGCGGAACTGGGCGTGGAAGTAGGCGGCGTCGGCCGGGACCTCGGTCAGCTCGTAGTTGATCTGGTAGTAGATCGTGGCCCGTTCGGTGGCCTGGTTCTCACATGTCACCCGGGCCCGGCCCCGGAACGGCATCTCCCAGAAGCTGTTGAGCGCGCTGCCCGGGTTCACGCAGACCGGCAGCGACGAGATCTGGGCGTGCCCGCTCCAGGGCAGGCCGCCCCAGCCGGAGGCGAAGAAGTCACCGAGCGGGCATTCGACCGACGGCTGGTCCTGGCCGTCCCAGTAGAAGCGCAGGATGAGACTCCGCCAGGCGGCCCCGGCCGGGGTCAACCAGATCTGCCGGATCACCCCGGGCCCGTCGATGTCGGCCAGGTCGATGGTGGCGCCGGGCTCGAGGTGGACGTAGGGCGAGACCTTCCAGCCCGGGCCCAGGTCGCGGGCGGCCGCGCTGGCCACGCCCTCTTCATCCCGGGCGGCGGCGCCCTTGGCCCCGGTGCGGTTCTCCGGCGAGATGGTCCGGGACTGCGCGTCGGTCAGCCGGGACAGCCCGCTGACTCCGAACGTCATTCGACACCAGCCGACATGCGCACCTCAGCCCAACCCTCCTGAGTAATCGATTACTGCATCGTAGCCAGGGGG
>DASXJM010000479.1:0-3889 GCA_036497405.1 Streptosporangiaceae bacterium
TGGGCGGCGATCACACCGTCACCTGGCCGGACGCGGCCGGCGTGGCCCAGCATCTGGGCGCGGGCCGGGTGTCCCTGATCCACTTCGACGCCCACGCCGACACCGGCGACACCGAGTTCGGCTCGCTGATCGGGCACGGCCAGCCCATGCGTCGGCTGATCGAGTCCGGCGCCGTCCGCGGCGACCGTTTCCTGCAGATCGGGCTGCGCGGCTACTGGCCCGAACCGGAGACCCTGGGCTGGATGGCCCAGCAGCGGATGCGCTCCTACGAGATGACCGAGATCGTCGCCCGCGGCCTGACCGAGTGCCTGACCGAGGCGTTCGGGATCGCGACCGACGAGTGCGACGGGGTCTTCCTGTCGGTCGACATCGACGTGTGCGACCCGGCCCACGCCCCGGGCACCGGCACGCCGGAGCCCGGCGGCCTGAGCGCCCGCCAGTTGCTGGACGCGGTCCGGCGCATCTGTTACGAGCTGCCGGTGGCCGGGATCGACGTGGTCGAGGTGGCCCCGCCCTACGACCACGCCGACATCACCGCCGCGCTGGCCAACCGGGTCGTGCTGGAAGCCCTGTCCGCGCTGGCCCGGCAGCGCCGGGACGCCGCCGGCGGCACCAGCTGGGACCCGCGCCAGCCGCTGCTGGAGGACCGGTGACCGGGAGCGCCGTGGACGCGGTCGTCATCGGGGCCGGCCCGAACGGGCTGGCCGCCGCGATCACACTGGCCCAGGCCGGCCTGGAGGTGGCGGTCCACGAGGCGGCCGACACCGTGGGCGGCGGGGCCCGCACCGAAGAGCTGACCCTGCCCGGGTTCCGGCATGACCCCTGCTCGGCGGTGCACCCCCTGGGCGCGGGCTCGCCGCTGTTCCGGTCCTGGCCGCTGGCCGAGCACGGGCTGGACTGGATCCAGCCCGGCCTGCCGCTGGCCCACCCCTTTCTGGACGGCCCGGCCGTCACCCTGGCCCGGTCGGTGGCCGAGACCGTGGACTCGCTGGACCCGGACGGCCGCAAGTACCACCGGCTGGTCCGGCCGTTCCTGGGCCGGTGGGACGAGCTGGCCCCCTCGGTGCTGCGGGCGCCGCTGGACGGCCTGCCGCCGCACCCGCTGCTGCTGGCCGCGTTCGGGCTGCCGGCCGCGGCCCCGGCCGCGCTGCTGGCCCGGCGGTTCCGCGGGCACCGGGCCCGGGGCCTGCTGGCCGGGATGGCGGCCCACGTGACCGCCCCGCTGACCGCCCCGGTCACCGGTGGCATCGCCCTGATGTTCGCGCTGGCCGCGCACGCGGTCGGCTGGCCCATCCCGCGCGGCGGGACCCAGGCCGTGTCCGATGCCCTGGCCGGCCTGCTCACCTCGCTCGGCGGGACCATCACCACCGGGCACCGGGTCCAGAGCCTGGACGAGCTGCCGCCGGCCCGGGCCTACCTGTTCGACACCGGCCCGGAGCAGCTCGCGGCCATCGCCGGAGCCCGGCTGCCCGCCGCCTACGCCCACCGCCTGAGCCGGTACCAGCACGGCCCGGGCGTGTTCAAGATCGACTACGCGCTGAGCGGTCCCGTGCCCTGGCTGGCGGCGGACTGCCACCGGGCGGGCACGGTCCACCTGGGGCCGACCCTGGAGGAGATCGGCGGCGCCCTGCGCACGGTCCACCGGGGGCAGGCGCCCGACCCGCCGTTCCTCATCACCGCCCAGCCGAGCCGGTTCGACCCGGCCAGGGCCCCGGCCGGGCAGCACACGTTCTGGGTCTACTGCCAGGTGCCGAACGGCTGGGACCGCGACCACACCGAGGCCATCGAGACCCAGATCGAGCGGTTCGCGCCCGGGTTCCGGGACCTGGTCCTGGCCCGCACGGTCACCGCTCCGGCCGGCCTGCAGGCCCGCAACGCCAACTACGTCGGCGGGGACATCGCGGTCGGGCGCTGCGACCAGTTCCGGCTGCTGTTCCGGCCGACGTTCGCGCGGGTCCCGTACGCGACCCCGGACCCGGCGATCTTTTTGTGCTCGGCCGCTACTCCGCCCGGTCCCGGGGTACACGGGATGTGCGGCTACCACGCGGCCGCGACCGCCCTGCGCCGGGTCTTCCAGCGCCCGGTACCCAGCCCAACGTCCCTGACCACCATCAAGGCCTGATCCAGAGGGGGTGAGGCCCCCGATGCACTGGTTCACCGCCCCGGACTACTGGCTGGCCCGGACCGCCTTCCAGCGCGGCCTGGCCGTCATCTACCTGGTCGCGTTCCTCACCGCGGCCCGCCAGTTCCGCGGGCTGCTCGGCCAGCACGGCCTGACCCCGATCCCGCGCTACACGGCGCGGGTACCGTTCCGGCAGTCGCCGAGCCTGTTCCAGCTGCACTACTCGGACCGGTTCTTCGCCGCCACCGCCTGGGGCGGCGTGCTCCTGGCCGCCGCGCTGGCCGCGGGCCTGGCCGACCTGATCCCGCTGTGGGCGGCCATGCTGCTGTGGGCGCTGCCCTGGGCGCTGCAGGTGTCGATCCTCAACGTGGGCCAGACCTGGTACGGCTTCGGCTGGGAGTCCATGCTGGCCGAGACCGGCTTCCTGGCCATCTTCCTGGGCAACCGGACCACCGCGCCGCCGGTGCTCGTCCTGTACCTGCTGCGCTGGCTGATCTTCCGGCTGGAGTTCGGGGCCGGCCTGATCAAGCTGCGCGGGGACCGCTGCTGGCGGAACCTGACCTGCCTCCGCTACCACCACGAGACCCAGCCCATGCCCGGCCCGCTGAGCTGGTTCTTTCACCACCTGCCGGACCGGCTGCACCGGGTCGAGGCGATGGCCAACCACTTCGCCCAGCTGGTGGTGCCGTTCGCGCTGTTCCTCCCGCAGCCGGTGGCCAGCGTGGCCGCGGCCATCGTCATCGTCACCCAGCTGTGGCTGGTGGCCTCGGGCAACTTCGCCTGGCTGAACTGGCTGACGATCGTGCTGGCGCTGTCCGTGGTGGACGACCGGGCCGTCAGCCTCGGCCTGGCCGCGCCCCGGTTCACCGCCACCCCCGGCTGGTACGAGGGCCTGGTCATCGCGCTCACCGTGCTGGTCGCCGGGCTCAGCTACCAGCCCGCCCGCAACCTGGTCTCCCGGGTCCAGCTGATGAACGCCAGCTTCGACCCGCTGCACCTGGTCAACACCTACGGCGCGTTCGGCGGGATTACCCGGCGGCGGTACGAGATCGTGGTCGAGGGCACCCGCGACCCGGTGCTGACCGACCGGACCGAGTGGCGCGAGTACGAGTTCAAGGGCAAGCCCGGCGACCCGCGGCGGCGGCCGCGCCAGTTCGCCCCCTACCACTTGCGGCTGGACTGGCTGATGTGGTTCGCGGCCCTGTCACCCCGGTACGCCGACCCGTGGCTGCCACGTTTCCTGGACGCCCTGCTGCGCCAGGACCGCCACGTGCTGGCCCTGCTGCGGTCGAACCCGTTCCCGGACGCCCCGCCCACCCTGGTCCGGGCCCAGCTGTACCGGTACCGGTACACCTCATGGCCGGAACTGCGGGCCACCGGAGCCTGGTGGGAGCGGACATTCCAGCGCGAGTACGTCCCGCCGGTCACCCTCCGCTCCGAGAATCGGGTAATCTGACCAACGGCCTTTCCTATCGGCCCTTGGCGGAGTAGCTCAGTCAGGCAGAGCAAGCGGCTCATAATCGCTGTGTCGCCGGTTCAAGTCCGGCCTCCGCTACTAAGAAATACCGCAGGGGTGGCCCACGTTAGCTATCCCGTTCGACTTACTGCAACGAGAGAGGCACTTCGCCGTGGCTGCCACCGATGTCCGGCCCAAGATCACGCTGGCTTGCCAGGAGTGCAAGCACCGCAACTACATCACCAAGAAGAACCGGCGGAACGACCCCGACCGGCTCGAGCTGAAGAAGTACTGCCCCAACTGCCGCTGCC
>DASXJM010000480.1:0-4756 GCA_036497405.1 Streptosporangiaceae bacterium
CGGCCAAGCTGGGCTGGGGCGGCAGGTTCTGGCCGGTGTTCTTCCCCTCGCTGATGGGCATGATCGCGTTCTGGTCCACGATGTCGCTGAACATGCCGGACTTCACCCGGTTCAGCCGCGGCCAGAAACAGCAGTTGTGGGGCCAGGTGCTCGGCCTGCCGACCACGATGACGTTCTTCTCGCTGCTGGCCGTGTTCATCACCGCGGCCTCGCAGAAGATCTACGGCGCCCCGATCTGGGACCCGATCCAGCTCACCGGCAAATTCAGCAACCCGGTGGTGGTCGCGTTCGCGCTGTTCACGATCATCGTGGCCACGCTGAGCGTGAACGTGGCCGCCAACACGGTCAGCCCGTCCTACGACTTCTCCAACCTGCTGCCCAAGCTGGTCAGCTTCCGCACCGGCGGCATCATCACCGGCGTGATCGGCGTCCTCATCCAGCCCTGGCGGCTGCTGACCAACCCGCACGTGTACATCTACGTCTGGCTGGGCTTCTACGGCGGCCTGCTGGGCGCGGTGGCGGGCGTGCTGATCGCCGACTACTGGCTGATCCGCAACACGGAACTCCGGCTGGTCGACCTCTACCGTCCGCACGGCGCCTACTGGTACAACGGTGGCTGGAACTGGCGCGCGGTGGTCGCGTTCGTGGTCGGCGCGCTGCTGGCGGTGGGCGGAGCCTGGTCCGCTCCCGGCCAGGGCCCGTTCCCGGAACGCGGCCTGATCCCGGCCCTGAAACCGCTCTACAACTACAACTGGGTGGTCGGGTTCGCGGTGGCCATCATTCTCTACTGGGGGCTGACGATGATTTCGGTACGACGGGCGCCGGCCCGCCACGCCTCACGCCGGGCTGCGAGGCTGACCGCTGACAACTGAACACGCTGACTCAGGGGACCAGCTGCGATCCGCTGCCGAGGCGTGGATCAGCGACGATCCCGACCCGGCCAGCCGGGCCGAGCTGACCGCGCTGCTGAAAGCGGGCGACACCGAGGCCCTGGCCAGCCGGTTCGGCGAGCCGCTGACGTTCGGCACGGCCGGGATCCGGGGGCCGCTGGGCGCGGGCCCGGCCCGGATGAATCGGGCCACGGTCCGCCGGGTGACGGCCGGACTGGCCCGTTACCTGGACGAGGCTGTGTCGGCTAAAGCAGGGCCCGGGCAGCTGGGACCGGACGCCGCTGACCGGCCGGTGGTGATCGGCCACGACGCCCGCCGCGGTTCGCGCGAGTTCGCCGACGAGGCCGCGGCCGTGCTGACCGGGGCCGGCCGCACCGTGCTCCGGCTGCCCGCGCCGGGACCGACCCCGCTGCTGGCCTTCGCCGTCCGGTACCTGCACGCGGTGGCCGGGGTGATGGTCACCGCCAGCCACAACCCCCGCGACGACAACGGGGTCAAGGTCTACTGGGGTGACGGCGCGCAGATCGTGCCCCCGGTCGACACCGGCATCGCCGCCGCCGCGGCCGCGGGACCCCTGCGCGACGTGCCCCTCGGTCCGCCCGGGGAGTTCCTGGGCGACGAGGTGACCGAGGCCTATCTGGACGCGATCCTGGCCGCCGTCCCCCTGCCCGATTTTGATAGCCGAAAATTTCTGCGGATCGCCTACACCCCGCTGCACGGGGTCGGCCTGGACACCGTCCAGCAGGTCTTCGCCCGGGCCGGGTTCCAGCCGATGTCCGTGGTCCCCGGGCAGGCCGAGCCCGACGGTGCGTTTCCCACCCTGCCCAAGCCGAACCCGGAGGAGCCCGGGGCCCTGGACCTGCTCATGGCCGAGGCGACCCGGGCCGGGGCCGACCTGGCCCTGGCCAACGACCCGGACGCGGACCGGGTGGCCGTCGCCCTGCCGGACCCGGCCGCCCGGCACGGCTGGCGGGTGCTGACCGGCGACGAAATCGGCGCGCTGCTCGGTGATTACCTGCTGCGGCACACGCCCGAGCCGGCCCGAAGGCTGCTGGTCACCACGATCGTGTCGTCCAGCCTGCTCGGTGAGCTGGCCGCGGCGGCCGGGGCCGCCTTCGCCGAGACGCTGACCGGGTTCAAGTGGATCATGCGAGCCAGCGACGACCCGGCGGCATCGGCCGGCCACCGGTTCCTGTTCGGCTACGAGGAAGCCCTGGGCTACGCGGTCACCGAGCTGGTCCGGGACAAGGACGGCATGTCGGCCGCGCTGGCCCTGGCCGGCGCGGCCGCCGAGGCCAAGAGCCAGGGCCGGACCCTGGCCGGCCTGCTGGACGACATCGCCCGGCGGTTCGGGCTGTACGCGACCGGCCAGTTCTCGGTCGACCTGTCCGGCGGCCCCGAAGCAGGCTCGGCCCTGCTGGCCGCGGCCCGCAACGCCCCGCCGCTGTCCCTGCTCGGCCAGCCGGTCACGTCCATCGACGATCTGGGCCTGGGCCTGCGGTCGCGCGCCGACGGCACCAAGGACCCGCTGGCCCTGCCCCGGTCCGATGTGATCATCTGGCGCTGTGGCGATGGGACCAGGGTGGCTGTCCGGCCCAGCGGGACCGAGCCTAAGGTGAAGATCTACTTGCAGGTGGTGCTGCCCGCCGCGGGCCGCCAAGACCTGGGCCCGCTCCGGGCCCAGGCGGCCGAGCGGCTCGCCGACCTGCGCCAGGAGATAGCGGAGGTGCTGCACCTGTGACCGGATCGCCGACCCTGACCCGCCGCCAGCTGGCCGCGATGATCGACCACACCCTGCTGGCCCCGGAGGCCACCGAGAAGGACGTGGCCGCGCTCTGCGCCGAAGCCCGCCAGCTCGGCGTCTACGCCGTGTGCGTGTCCCCGACGATGACCACCGTGGCCGCCCGCGAGCTGCCGGGCGGCGAGATCAGGGTGTGCGCGGTGGCGGGCTTCCCGTCCGGTGCGCACAGCGCCGGGCTCAAGGCCCAGGAGGCCGGCATCGCCGCCGCCACCGGCGCGCACGAGGTCGACATGGTCATCAACCTGGCCCTGGCCCGGGAAGGCCGCTGGAAAGAGGTGGAGGAGGAGATCGCCGCCGTCCGCGGCGAGGTGCCCACCCCCACCGTGCTCAAGGTCATCATCGAGTCGGCCGTGCTGGACGAGGAGTCCATCGTTTCGGCCTGCCAGGCCGCGGTCGGGGCCGGGGCCGACTTCGTCAAGACCTCGACCGGGTTCCACCCCCAGGGCGGAGCCACCACGGCCGCGGTCGGGCTGATGGCCCGCACCGTCGCGCCGCGGCTGGGGGTGAAGGCCTCGGGCGGAATCCGGTCCGCCGCCGACGCGCTGGCCATGGTGGCCGCGGGCGCCACCCGGCTCGGCCTGTCCCGCTCCGCCGCCATCCTCGCTGAACTGCCCAGTTAACCGGCACCGCTAAGACCGAGAGGAGCTGCGCCATGACCACCGTTCGCGCCGCGCTGATCCAGCAGAAGTGGACCGGCGACAAGGAATCCATGATCAAGAACGCCGTCGACGCGCTGCGGGAGGCGGCCAGCCAGGGGGCCCAGGTCGCCTGCCTGCAGGAGCTGTTCTACGGCCCGTACTTCTGCCAGGTGCAGGACCCGCAGTGGTACAGCTGGACCGAGGCGGTGCCCGGCGGCCCCACCACCAAGCTCATGCAGGACCTGGCCCGTGAGCTGAACATGGTCCTGGTCGTCCCGGTCTACGAGGTCGAGCAGGAGGGCGTCTACTACAACACCGCCGCCGTCATCGACGCCGACGGCAGCTACCTCGGCAAGCACCGCAAGAACCACATCCCGCAGGTCAACGGGTTCTGGGAGAAGTACTACTTCCGGCCCGGCAACCTCGGCTACCCGGTGTTCGACACCGCCGTCGGCAAGGTCGGCGTGTACATCTGCTACGAGCGGCACTTCCCCGAAGGCTGGCGGGCCCTGGGCCTGGGCGGGGCCAAGATCGTGTTCAACCCGTCCGCCACCAGCCGGGGCCTGTCCGAGTACCTGTGGAAGCTGGAGCAGACCTCGGCCGCGGTGGCCAACGAGTACTACGTCGGCACCATCAACCGGGTCGGCGTCGAGCCGCTCGGCGACGACAACTTCTACGGCCAGTCCTACTTCGCTGACCCGCGCGGCCAGATCATGGGCGGCACCGCCTCCGACAACGCCGACGAGGTGATCGTCCGCGACCTCGACATGGACCTGCTGGAAGAGGTCCGGCACCAGTGGCAGTTCTACCGCGACCGGCGCCCGGACTCCTACGGTTCCCTGGTCGAGCCGTAGGAGGGCCTGGTGAAGACCCTCATCCGCGGGGGCACGGTGGTCACCGCCACCGGCACCTTCCCCGCCGACGTGCTGGTGGACGGGGAGACCATCGCGGCCCTCCTCGACCCGGCCCACACCGAGTCCCTGGCCGGTACGGCCGACCGCGTGCTGGACGCGGCCGGCCTGTACGTCATGCCGGGCGGCATCGACGTGCACACCCACATGGAAATGCCGTTCGGCGGCACGTTCGCGGTCGACGACTTCGAGACCGGGACCCGGGCCGCCGCCTGGGGCGGGACGACCACGATCGTCGACTTCCCGGTGCAGAAGAAGGGCAGCACGCTCACCGAGACGCTGGACGCCTGGCATGAGAAGGCCGGCGGCAAGGCCAGCATCGACTACGGCTTCCACATGATCGTGTCCGACGTCAACGACACGACCCTCAAGGAAATGGACGCCCTGGTCGGCGAGGGCGTGACCAGCTTCAAGATGTTCATGGCCTACCCGGGCGTGTTCTACGCGACCGACGACGAGATCCTGCGGGCCATGCAGCGGGCGGCCGGCAACGGCGCCACGATCATGATGCACGCC
>DASXJM010000481.1:0-5744 GCA_036497405.1 Streptosporangiaceae bacterium
GAGCAGCCCGTCCAGCAGGCGCAGGAACGAGGTCTTGCCACTGCCGTTGACCCCGACCAGCCCGGCCCGCTCGCCCGGAGCCAGCTGCCAGGTCACCTGGTCCAGCAGCAGCCGGGATCCGGCCCGGAGCGAGATGTCCTCGACGTCGATCACGGTCTTGCCCAGCCGGGTCGCGGCCAGGCTGGTCAGCTCGACGGTGTCCCGGGCCGGGGGCTCGTTGGCGATCAGCGCGTTGGCCGCCTGGACCCGGAACTTCGGCTTGGTCGACCGGGCCTGCGGCCCGCGGCGGAGCCAGGCCAGTTCCTTGCGGGCCAGGTTCCGGCGGCGGCTCTCGGTCGCCTCGGCGGCCCGTTCCCGCTCGGCCTGGGCCAGCACGTACGCGGAGTACCCGCCGTCGAAGGCGTGCACCTGGCCCGATTCGACCTCCCACATGCGGTCACAGGCCTCGTCCAGCAGCCAGCGGTCGTGGCTGACCACGACCAGGGCGCTGCCGCGGTCGCGCAGGTGCCGCCCGAGCCAGTCGATCGCTTCCAGGTCCAGGTGGTTGGTGGGCTCGTCCAGCAGCAGCACGTCGCAGTCGCTGGCCAGCAGCGAGGCCAGCGCGGTGCGGCGGCGCTCGCCGCCGGACAGCCGGGCCGAGTCGGCGTCGAGGTCGATGCCGCCGAGCAGTTCGGCCACCACGCCGCGGGCCCGCGGGTCGGCGGCCCAGATGTGATCGTTGTCCGGGTTCGCGCCCGGGCCGAACACCGCCTGCCGCACGGTGCCGGTCAGCTCGTCCTGCTGGCGCAGGTAGCCGATGCGCAGCCCGGCACTGCGGGCGATGCGGCCCGAGTCCGGGCTGACCAGGCTGCCTGTCTCCCCCGCCACCGCGCCCTCGGCCCCGGCCAGCAGCGACAGCAGGGTCGACTTGCCCGCTCCGTTGCGGCCGACCACGCCGATGCGGTCACCGGTCGAGACCCCCAGCGACACGCGGTCGAGCAGCGTGCGCTCGCCGTAGGCCTTGCTGACCTTCTCCACACTGATCAGGTTCACCATGGCCGCGTTCCCGTCACGCCGGGCCCGCGGGCACGACGGTCACGCCGGGGACCGGCCCGGCGGCCCGGGCCACGGCCCGGCACACCCCGGCCCCGGCCAGCGCGGCGGCCAGATCCACCGCGCGTTCGGCGCTGGTGGCCAGGAAGACGCAGGTCGGCCCGGACCCGGCCACGATCGCACCCTGCGCGCCCAGTTCCTGGCCGGCGTTCAGCGTCTTGCGCAGGGCCGGGAACAGCGACAGCGCGGGCGCCTGCAGGTCGTTGCTGAGGGCCGCGCCGACCGCGGCCGGAACGCCGGATCGCAGCGCGGCCATCAGCGCGTTGTCGAGCGCGCCCGGTCCGCCCGGGGCGTCCGGGACCGACCCGGCCGCCCGGAGCTTGTCCAGCGTCCGGTACACCTCCGGAGTCGACAGCTGCCCGTTGGCCACGGCCAGCACCCAGTGGTACTCGCCCGAGGTCAGGGCCGGGCTGAGCCGTTCCCCCCGGCCCTGCCCGACCGCGGTCCCGCCCAGCAGCGCGAAGGCCACGTCACTGCCGACCCGGGCCGCGATGCCGGCCAGTTGCTCGGCGCTCAATCCCGCCTGCCACAGGTCGTTGCAAGCCACCAGCGCGGCGGCGGCGTCGGCGCTGCCGCCCGCCAGCCCGGCCGCGACCGGAATCCGCTTGCGGATGGTGATCTCCAGGTGCCGCTCCGGGTCCCGGGACAGGCCGGCCACCTCGGCCAGGGCCGTGGCCGCGCGCAGGGCCAGGTTGTCCGGGCCGGCCGGCACCGACTCGGCGCCCTCCCCGCTGACCAGCACCTGATCCGGGCCGGGCCCGTCGGCCTCGGCCGCGGTGACGTCGTCGTACAGCGAGATGGCCTGGAACACGGTCACCAGCTCGTGGTAGCCGTCGTCCCGCAGCGGCCCGACGGCCAGCTGGAGGTTGATTTTGGCGGGGGCCCGCACGGTCACAGCGGTCACGGTTCACCGATCGTACGCGAGGCAGCGCGGGCTTCGGCGATGCGGGCGAACTCGGCCACGGTCAGCGACTCCCCGCGGGCGCCCGGATTCAGGCCCGCCGCCCGGATCAGCCGTTCGGCCTCGGCCGGCGAACCGGCCCAGCCGGCCAGCGCGGCCCGCAGCGTCTTGCGCCGCTGGCCGAAGGCGGCGTCGATGACCGCGAACACCTCGCGCCGCTCGGCGCCCTCGTCCGGCGGGTCCACCCGTTCGAACGCGACCAGCACCGAGTCCACCCCGGGCACCGGCCAGAACACCGAACGCGGCACCGGGCCGGCCAGCCGCATCCGCGCGTACCAGGCCAGCTTGGCCGAGGACCCGCCGTAGACCCGGCCCCCCGGTCCCGCCGACATCCGCTCCCCCACCTCGGCCTGGACCATGACCAGGCCCCGGCGCAGGGATCCGAACCGCTCCAGCGTGTTCAGCAGCACCGGCACGGTCGCGTTGTAGGGCAGGTTGGCCACCATGATCGTCGGCGGCTGGCCGGGCAGCTCGCGGATCTGGGCCGCGTCGGCGGTGACCACCTCCAGCCGGCCGGCCAGGCCCGGGGCCCGGGCGGCCACGGTCGCGGGCAGCTCGGCCGCCAGCACCGGGTCCATCTCCACCGCGATGACCCGGCGGGACGCCGCCAGCAGCGGCAGGGTCAGCGAGCCGAAGCCCGGGCCGACCTCAAGCACCACGTCGTCCGGGTCCACTCCGGCCAGGGTGGTGATCCGCCGGACCGTGCCGTGGTCGATGACGAAGTTCTGGCCCAGCTTCTTGGTCGGCCGCAACTCCAGGCGGGCGGCCAGCTGCCGGATCTCGGCCGGCCCCAGCAGCCGCGCCGCCGGCGGCCCAGCCGGGGGCCCGGCAGGGGGCCCGGTCGGCGGCACCGTCACCATGGGCCGTACATGCGCTCCCCGGTCGCGGTCAGCTGGTCACACAGCTCGGCCACGTCCATGTTCTTGACCTCGGCCAGGCAGCGCACGGTGTACGCGGTCAGCGCGGGCGAGTTCGGCTTGCCCCGCCACGGCACCGGGGTCAGGAACGGGGCGTCGGTCTCGGTCAGCAGCAGGCCGGCCGGGGCGACCGCGGCCGCGTCGCGCAGGTTCTGCGCGCTGGCGAAGGTCAGGTTGCCCGCGAAGCTCATCACGTAGCCCGCCTCCGCGCAGCGCTTGGCCATCTCCACGTCGCCGGAGAAACAGTGGAACACCACCCGGTCCGGTGCTCCCTCCTCGGCCAGGATCCGCAGCACGTCCTCGTGTGCCTCGCGATCGTGGATCATCAGCACCTTGCCGGCGCGCTTGGCGATCTGGATGTGGGCCCGGAACCAGTCCCGCTGCCGGGCCGGGTCGGAGTGGTCCCGGTAGTAGTCGAGCCCGGTCTCGCCGACCGCGCGAACCTGCGGCAGCCCGGCCAGGTACTCGATTTCGGCCAGCACCTCGTCGGTGCGGTCGGACCCGTCGGCGCCAGTTGCCGCGGCCTCGGTGTCGTTCGGGTGGATGGCCACCGCCGCGTAGACCTCGTCGTACTGGCCGGCGCACGTCGCCGACCAGCGCGACGATTCCAGGTCGGTGCCGACGGTGACGACCCGCGTGATGCCCGCGGCCCGGGCCGCGGCCAGCACCCCGGGCACGGGCAGGCCCATGATGTCCAGGTGGGTGTGGCCGTCGAGCGCGGGCCGGGGCAGCGGGTCGGTGACGACCGGCTCACCTCGCGGAGCCATCAGCCGTCTGACCCCTGCTGAAGCCGGGCCACTTCCTCGTCGGCCACGCTCGGGTCGAGCTTGGTGAACAGCGGCTTCGGTACCGCGAGGGGGGTACCGGGACGGATCGGGCTCGACTCCCACCGGGGGGTGCTGTCGTACTGACCGGTGATCACCGGGTAGGACGGGCCGCCATCCTCGTCGACTTCCTTGATCTCCGGCATCCCCGACCAGGTGCCCTGACCGCCCAGCATCTCGAAGACCTGCTGGGACGACCGGGGCAGGAACGGAGTCAGCAGCGTCTTGGCGTCGTCCACCACCTGCAGCGTGGTGTGCAGGATGGTCTGCATCCGGGCCGGGTCCGATTCGCGCAGCTTCCACGGCGCCTGCTCGGACAGGTACTTGTTGGCCTCGGACACCGTCCGCATGGCGTCCCCGATGGCCAGCTTGAACCGGGACCGGCCCAGGTTCTCGCCGACGGCCGCGAACGACTTGCGCGAGTACTCCATCAGCTCCAGGTCGGGCGAGGTGAGCTCACCCGGCTCCGGGATCGAGCCGATGTTCCTGGCCGCGAACGAGACCGAGCGGTTGACCAGGTTGCCCCAGGCCGCGACCAGCTCGTCGTTGTTGCGGCGGACGAACTCGCTCCAGGTGAAGTCGGTGTCCTGGTTCTCCGGCCCGGCCGCGGCCACGTAGTACCGCAGCGCGTCCACGTCGTAGCGGTCCAGGAAATCCCTGACGTAGATGACCACCGACCGGGACGAGGAGAACTTGCGGCCCTCCATGGTCAGGTACTCACTCGAGACCACTTCGGTGGGCAGGTTCAGCGTGCCGAGCGGGCCGGGCTGGCCGCCCTTGGCGCCCTGGCCGTTGTAGCCGAGCAGCATGGCTGGCCAGATCTCGGAGTGGAAGACGATGTTGTCCTTGCCCATGAAGTAGTAGGCCTCGGCGGACTCATCGTTCCACCAGGCCTGCCAGGCGTCCGGGTCGCCGCTGCGCCGGGCCCACTCGACCGAGGCGGACAGGTACCCGATGACCGCGTCGAACCAGACGTAGATCCGCTTGTCGTTGCGGTCGCGCCAGTCGGGCAGCGGCACCGGCACGCCCCAGTCCAGGTCGCGCGTTATCGCCCGCGGCTGCAGGTCGTCGAGCAGGTTGAGGGAGAACTTGAGGACGTTCGGCCGCCACTGGCCGGCCTTGGCCTGCAGCCAGCTGCCCAGGACCTGGGCGAACGCGGGCAGGTCCAGGAAGTAGTGCTCGGTCTCGGTGAAGACCGGGGTCTCGCCGTTGATCCTGGACCGCGGGTTGATCAGGTCGGCCGGGTCGAGCTGGTTCCCGCAGTTGTCGCACTGGTCACCGCGGGCGCTGGGATAACTGCAGATCGGGCAGGTGCCCTCGATGTAGCGGTCCGGCAGGGTGCGGCCGGTGGACGGCGAGATCGCGCCCAGCGTGGTCTTGGGGAAGATGTAGCCGTTCTCCAGCAGCCGGGTGAAGATCTCCTGGGTCACCGCCCGGTGGTTCAGCGTGGTGGTCCGGGTGAACAGGTCATAGGTCATGCCCAGGCTGGTCAGGTCATCGACGATGACCCGGTTGTACCGGTCCGCCAGTTCCCGCGCGCTCACGCCCTCGGCGTCGGCCTGGACCTGGATCGGTGTGCCGTGCTCGTCGGTGCCGCTCACCATCAGCACCCGGTTGCCCGCCATCCGCTGGTACCGGCTGAACATGTCGCAGGGCAGTGCGAAGCCGGAGACGTGGCCGATGTGCCGGGGGCCGTTGGCGTACGGCCAGGCCGGGGCGGACAGGATATTGCGCATGGTTAAAGCCTAGGGGCAGCGGCTGACTGCTCACGGTGATTAACGTCATCCACGGCCGGGGCCTGCGTCGCGGACACCATCGCGGGATGGCGGGTGTGCTTGATGCCCAGGATGGACAGGAAGAACGTGCCCAGCACGACCTGGAAGCTCACGATCAGCGCGGTGACCGACGGGATCATCAGGCGCAGCGCGTGCTCGTAGTTCAGGTGGCTGA
>DASXJM010000482.1:0-5471 GCA_036497405.1 Streptosporangiaceae bacterium
TCCGCGCCCGGCTGGACCGGCTGAGGTCAGCCACGGTAATTTCTTTGTTTCGTTCCCGATGATCGTTCCGCGGTCTTCCCATCCTGAGGGGTAACTGATCCATGAGGGTCACGATGATGCTGGCGGACCACGCCCAGGTCGCCGACGGCAAGCTGTTCATCTCCGGCGGCGGCTGGTCGGTCTGCGGGCCGGGCCCGGTCGCGTGCGGGGTGGCGGTGCTGTTCCACATTCCATGGCAGCACACCAACGAGAAGATCGCCTTCACGCTCAAGCTGCTCGACGAGGACGGCACGGCCGTCATCCAGCCGGGCCCGAACGGGGCCCAGGAGGTCCGGGCCGGCGGCCAGTTCGAGGCGGGACGGCCCGCGGGCCTGGCTCCGGGCACCGAGATCAACGTGCCGGTGGCCTTCAACACCGTGCTGCAGTTGTCGGCGGGTGGCCGCTACACCTGGGTCCTGGAGATCGACGACCAGGCCGACGAGGAATGGCGGCTGTCGTTCGCCACCCGCGAGCCCGCCCCGGCCGGCGCGCCCGGCGTCGCCTGACCCGCCGGCGGGAGCACCCGTCGCGAGAAACGCACAGAAACCAAACCGCCCACCGTGTCCCGGACACGGTGGGCGGTGGTGGTACTGGTGCCGCGGAGGCGGCGGACGGTCCCGGCCGGGTGGGTCAGGCCCTGGTCGGTGCGGCCGGCGCGTTCAGGTCCGCCGTGCAGTGCATGCACTTGGTGGCCTCGACCGGCAGGTCGGCCGACAGACAGAACGGGCAGGTCTTGACGGGCGGCGGGTCACCGAACACGGTGATGCCGCGGCGCTTCTGGATCGTGCGGTAGGGCACCACGATGAGGAAGTAGACCACGGCCATGAAGATGACGAAGTAGATGATGGCCGAGATCAGCGCGCCGAAGTTGACCAGCGTGGCCTTGTTGTTGGCGTCCCCGAGCTGGACTCCCAGCCCGACCGAGTGGCCACCCTGAGCCCGGGTGACCAGCGGGTTGATGATGTTGGTGGTGAACGCGCTGACCAGGTTGCTGAGCGCGAGGGCGACGACCAGGCCCACCGCGATCACAACGACGTCCCCGCGCATCAGGAAGTTCTTGAACCCCTTGATCATGCGAACCGTCCTTAGCTGAACCCGGACTTCCGGGGTAACAAAACGACAAACAGTGGTCACTCATGTTGGATGACGACCATATAAGGTCAGGTCACGTCGGCCAAGAACCACTTCAGCCCTACGGAGTGCGTTCTGTCACACGGATCCGAAAGTTCATCTGAGGTCACGAAAAGGGTACGGAGCACAAGATGCTCACTACCCGGTGATGTAAGACCTGCCCACGGGGGCGGAAGAATCCCTGGTGTCTGGGCCCGGCCCGGGGCCTGGCCGTGCCGGGCCCAGACGTCTTGGGGAGAAGAGGGCTTGCCCTCTGTTATTCAGATTGGCCTTCGTACCTGACACCAGCCTGAGGCGAACCTGTGAAACGTCTTAAGGAACGATTTCGCGAGGACCGGCTGGCGCCCACCGGCTGGCGCCGGTCACCCGTGTGGTCAGGCACTTCCCCATGCCTGGTGGTGCAGGTGACCGGCGGCCTCGTCCGGTAGGTGGCCCGTCAGGGCCCCGGTGAGTCGCTCAGCGCGCGGAGCGCGACCGGTTCAGCGCCCGGCCTCCGGGGGCGTCGGCAGCGGCCCAGCTGGCCATCTGCTCCGATGCCTGACCCGGCAGTTCCCCGGACGCCCAGCCGGCCAGCTCGGCCGTCATGACGTCCGGCGGCGGCGATCCAGCCGACCGGTCCAGGGTGCCCCGCGGCTCGGCGGGACCGGGCTCGGCCGTGAGCCCGGGCCTGGTCTCCCCGATCGGGGTGAACGTCGGGACCGGCGCCGGGAAGGCCCGGGTGACCGGCGGGACCGGCGCCTGCGGCGCGGTGACCGGGCGCTCCGGGGCCGGAGCAGTCCGGGCCAGCGGATCGGTGTCATCGATCAGGCGGGCCATGGGCTCCGACGGCACGTCGCGCGGGGCCGGAGCGGAACCGGGTCCGCTGCCGTTGGCCACGCTGACCGGCGCCTCGCGGGCCGGGACGCCCATCGGCCCGGACGGCGCGGCGCCCCGGGACCGGCCCGGGCCGGCCTCGACCGACCGTGGTGACCCGTTCGCCATCACCGGCTGGGGCCCGCTGACCGGCGGATACAGCGATCCGCTGTCGAGGGGCGAGTTCGAGCCGATGACCGGGAGGCGGCCCGTGCCGTTCACCGGCCTGCCTTCGGCCGCCGATGGCGCCACCGAGGGCAAGCCCGGAACGGGCAGGCCCGCCGGGGGCCGGCCGGCCGCCGGCGAGGCGCTGACCTCGCCGCCCAGGCCGGGGGCCGCGCAGTCGTGACCTTCCAGGAAGTCGGCGAAGAACTCGGCCTCGGCCGCGTCCACGCCGATCACGACCCGGGGCTGCCCCATGGGCTCCTGGTTTGAATAACCTACGTAGCTGGCCAGCGAGTCGGACGACCCGCTCAGCCCGTGGAGCGCCCGCCAGCGCTCCCATGCCTGCTCCAACCGCGCTGCGGCGTAACCGGCACGCGCGACCATCTCTGGATCACGCATCGTGCGATCCCTCCCCATGGACGCGACGTACGGTCGCGCTCCTGTCCGAGGATCGCCGACGGTGCGTTACGTCCGTTCGCTTGGACGCGAACCAGTATGTCGGACACCGCCGCTCAGCAGGCATGACTACAGATTTTAACTGAATGACTACGCTCTGTAACTGCCCTGGACAGCGGTGTGCCCCGGTTGTTTCCAAGGTGCTTGGTGGTGCTGCTCAACGAAAGTGGTGGTGCTGCTTACTGCGAACCGCTTACTGGATCGGCCCCGGCAACGCGCGCCCGCGAGAAGCGGCGCCTGAAACGCCTGCCGGTGAAACACGGCCCTGCGTGGCGTTCAGGCCACCGGGGCCGACCCCCCTTGCTGCTGGAAGACTGCCGCCGCGTGCGGTGCGCCCGGCAGTCGTCTGCCCCCCTGGCGCAAGGCATAGCCACGCGATTGCGGCGGCCCTCACTCGGAACGCTGCTGCGGAATGCCGGCCAGCAGGGCGCGGACTTCCGTCTCCCGGTACCGACGGTGACCACCCAGCGTGCGGATGGACGTGAGCTTGCCGGCCTTGGCCCAGCGAGTCACGGTCTTCGGGTCGACGCGGAACATCGTGGCGACCTCCGCCGGCGTCAGCAGCGGCTCTGCTTCGGGTGTACGTGCAGCCATTTGCGGCCTCTCCTCCTGGACCGAAACCTACGATCCTGCGTTTCTGCCTTGTGTGGAGCTCCATCCCGGAGCCTGTCTTTGATGTCCCATATGGTGTACAGAGACCATATTGCCATCACCAGGGGTGACAAGTCGACCACCCGGCGCAAAGTTTTCTATCTCGTTCTTCGCTGACCGTCGTCTTGTTGTCACTGAGTGTAAGTGTAGCGATACTTAGAGTTGCATCGTGGCACATTCGGAAATACTGCGACCGGAGCCACCAGAGGGCCGAGCAAGACAGTTACCGCAACCCTCGTCAGACGGCTAAACCGGGCATCTGGCTGACCTCATATAGTGACCTAAGTTCACCCATGTGTTACGAACTTACCTCACGATGACGCCGTTGGGTAGGCACTCAACCACGTTCTGCCAGCAAAGTTTCTTGAGTCTGCGAACTACTCTCCGTAACCAATGGCCGGAATCGGACCGCTCATGGGGTTACGCTCCGCAGCCAATAGGGTCCGTAACGTCGCCGGAGCCCGGCTGCCCGGCGGGCGAGGTCGCACCGCAATCTCGTCGGCTCCGTCCCCGCAGTCCCAAAAGCCCCACCGGGCTCCCAGGCCCCGGACGCACAGGGGGCAATGTGACATCGCACCCGCTGGAGGGGGAGCAATGTGACATGGGTGTGGCTCTTGTGGAGTGAGCTGCCGGCTGGCGTGCTGGTGATGGGTGAGGCTTCCGTTCCGTAGGGTCCTGAGTGCGAATTCGGGACTGCGGAAGGGAAGCCTCAGGTGGAAGAGTACGGGCTGGATGAGCTGGCGGCGAGCGCGGAGGCGGTGCTGGCGGGGGTGGGGCCGCTGGCTGTCCAGCTGGCCCGGCTGGCGTGCGAGGCGGGCCAGGCGGTAACGCTGGAGGCGATGGAGCTGCTGGTCAGCGAGCGGGGCCGGGAATTGCTGCGTGCGGTGGTCCAGCTTGCCCTGGATGGCCAGGCTGAGCGGGAGGCCCGGCTGCCGCGGGTGACGGGGGCGGACGGGGTGCCGCGCCGGCGGGCGGAGCGGGGGCATGCCCGCACGGTGGTGACCGGGCTGGGGGCGGTGATCGTGCGGCGGATCGCCTACCGGTCCGGGATCAAAGGCGCGGGGTCGCTGTTCCCGCGTGATGGCGTGCTGAATCTGCCGCCGTGCGGATATTCCTGGGGTCTGCAGCGGCTGGCGGAGATGTTCGCCCGGGCCGGGTCTTATGACCAGGCCCGCGCGTTCGTGCTGGCCGTGACCGGGGTGGCGATCGGCAAGCGGCAGCTGGAGCAGATCACCATGGCGGCGGCCGCGGACGCGGAGCGGTTCGGCCAGGCCCGGCCGCAGCAGCTGCCGCCCGTCCCCGGGGGCGGGCCGGGCCAGGACCTGCCGCTGGTGATCTCGGTGGACGGCAAGGGGGTGGCCATGCGCCCGGAGGCGCGCCGCCGCCGCCGCGGCCGGGCGGGCCAGCGGATGCAGGTTTTTGAGCACCGGACCGGGACCGGGGAGAAGAAGGGGCACAAGCGGATGGCCCAGGCCGGCTGCGTGTTCGATGTCATCCCGGGGCCGCGGGCACCTGAGCAGATCATGCGCCGGGATCCCGGCACCGCCAGCACCACGCCGCGGGCGGTGAACCGCTGGTATGCCTGTGACATCACCGCCGGCCGGGAGGCCGCCATCGGCAAGGTCTTCGATCAGGCCAGCCGCCGCGACCCCGGCCGCCATCGCACCTGGATCGTGCTGGCCGACGGGGACAATCACCAGCTCCAGGCCATCGGTGCCGCGGCAGCCGCCCGCGGCGTGAGCGTCACCATCGTGATCGATTTCATTCACGTGCTGGAATACCTGTGGAAGGCCGCCTGGTGCTTTCACGCCTCCCGCGACCCGGCCATGGAGGACTGGGTGATCGCCCAGGGGCTGGACATCCTGCACGGCCGCACCGGCGAGGTCATGGCCCGGATCCGCCAGCTCGCCGGAGATCACCCGCCCCGGCCCGGCAGCGAGCACGCCAAGATCATCCGCACGGCCCTGCACTACCTCGGCGCCAAGCAGCCCTTCATGAACTACCCCGCCGCCCTGGCGAACGGCTGGCCCATCACCACCGGCGTCATCGAAGGCGCCTGCCGCCACCTCATCCAGGACCGGATGGGCATCACCGGCGCCCGCTGGGGCCTGGACGGAGCCCAGGCCATGCTCTGGCTCCGCGCCATCGCCGCCAGCGGCGACACCAGCGCCTACTGG
>DASXJM010000483.1:0-6468 GCA_036497405.1 Streptosporangiaceae bacterium
GACATCGATGTCGCTTCGTATTCGAGGCCGATGAACTGCTGGTATTCCTCGGTGAGGCTGTCCCCGTATTCTTCCCACCAGCCCTTCTGGGCCGCGTCCTGGGCCAGTCCGAGCAACAGGGAGCGGCGGGCGCCGGTGATCTCGTAATAGTCGAGGAGTCGCTCGACTTCCTTGGGTCGCAGGCTGGTCCGGGCCCGCTCGTAGCGGCTGATCTTGGAGGCCGACCACTTCAGCGCGGCGGCGACGGCGTCTCCGCTCTTGCCCCGGCTCTCTCTGATCGACCGCAGCTCAGCAGCCAATCGGCGGCGCCGCACCGTGGGTGATCCTGGGGCGATCAACGGGCGTTCCTCCTCGGTGCCGCGGGCAGACTCGTGAGGCGGTCTTGCAGATTTCCCCGAAATTATTGGGGAAACCTTTACTACACCGTACCCACACAAGCTCGCAACCAAGCTTCTGCCCCACCCCCCTTAACGTAAGCCGCCTTTGTTGGGTTCACATTCTTGGCCCCTACCGGCCTGGTTCTGGCCCGGCCTACCGAGCGGCCTACATGTGCGCAGGTCACAGTGATTAATGGCGAATGGCAGGTTTCCCGCTGACCCTTACCGCCGCGCCCCAACGCGGCCCGCGCGGGGCGGCCAGACTGGCCCCCCGCTTCGGCTTTGGTCCAGCACACCTGGCATCATCACCGGACGTACCCCGCTGTCACCCGGGCGCACTCCCCTTTCGCGTGGGACAGCCGGTGCGGCGCAATCAAGTGATCTTCGATGGCCAGACTTAGACAGATACCGGCTTCTGTGACTGCAGTAAGGTCAGATGACAGCTGATACTGCAGTGGCGAAACGAGACTGGAGTGGCCAGTCGAGGCGGGCTGGAGGATCGTTCAACTCGCCATTGCCGGGCTGCCGATAAGCCTCGGCGAATGAATTTCGTCAGCTTTCTGAGCCACGTTCCCCGGACACACGACTGGCCTGCCTCGATTTGCCGAATCGAGGACAGGCCGTTAGTCGCGCTGGTCTTTGTGCGGAGAATCCAGGTTACCCGTGGTAGAGGTAAGCGGGGGAAGCCGCCACCACGGTGGGCGTTTGGGCGGCTAGTACGGCCGTTGTCGATGCGGCGGCAATCGACCCAGCCGTGCTTAGCGTAAGGATGGCGGGAATGATGATGCTACGCTTGATGGACATGGTCCCTCCACGGTCTTCACTGTGGTCAGCGGCCTGCCGTAGCGCTTCATCGGGCCAAATGGCTTATTCTGCACTCTCAGGCTTATCGCCATTATGAGATGATTACGGGCAATAAAGTAAGGCCTCGGGCTAAACTTTTCTCAACTAAAATCTGCGACCTTTCTTTCAGTTTTTGTTGAGACGAAAAAATCATTTACCCGTGCTTGAAAATTACCAGTAGCCCGTGCGGCGCAAGTGTCCATGCAATTTGCACCGTGGCCGGGCTCCGGCAATGCCGAAGGAGTCGGCAATGCCGGTTTTCGTGTCGAATAAATGTCGGAAAAAAGGGCTGCTTGTTCGATAAATGTTCTGGTAGTAGGGTTCGTCCCATGCCTCCGGTGACGCCGGCCGATCCCCTCGTCGGCCGCGACAACGAAAGAGCGCTTCTGACCGAATTGGTAAAAGAGTTGTCTGTGGGGCGCGGCGGTTCGGTGCTCATCGAGGGCGAACCGGGCATTGGGAAGTCAGCACTGGTGCGAGCGGTGGTCGCGGAGTCCCGCGGCGTCGGCTGCCAGGTGATCTGGGCTTCCTGCGACGAGCTGGGCCAGGCCCTGCCGCTGGTGCCGTTCCTGGACGGGCTGGGCGTGCGCGAACCCTCGACCAATCCTCGCCGGACCGCGATCCTGCGGCTGCTGCGGGGCGAAAGCGCCGCCGACCGGGGCACGGACGTCCCGGCGGCGCTGGCCGAGCAGTTGCTGGCCCTGGTGACCGAGCAGTGCACGGCCCGGCCGACGATCCTGGTCGTCGACGACCTGCAGTGGGCCGACCCGGCCAGCGTCATCTTGTGGGGACGGCTGGCCCGCTCGGCCCGGCAGGTTCCGCTGCTGCTGGTCGGCATGATGCGGCCGGTACCGCGACGGGACGACCTGCTGGCGCTGCGGCGCACGGTGGGCGACGCGGCCCGCCTCCAGCTGACCGGGCTCAGCACCGACGCCATGTCCGAGTTGCTGGCGACCCTGGCCGGCGGCAGGCCCGACGACGACCTGCTGCGGCTGGCCGACGGGGCCGCGGGCAACCCGCTCTACGCCAGCGAGCTGGTCGCCGCGCTGGCCCGGGGATCGGGCCTGACCGTCACCGACACCGGCACCGCCACGCTGGCCAGCGGGTCGGCGCCGGGCTCGCTCTCGGCGGCCATCGCCGACCGGCTCGGCTTCGTGACCGGTGCTACCCGCGACGTGCTCAAGGCGGCCGCCCTGCTCGGCATGGAGTTCGCCGTCCCCGACCTGGGCCTGGTCCTGGGTCAGAGTGTGGCCAACCTGGTCCCGGCGGTGGACGAAGCCTGCGCCGCCGGGGTCCTGGCCGAGTGCGGCGACAGCCTCACGTTCCGGCATCCGCTGATCCGGTCGGCCCTCTACGACGAGATGCCGGCCCCGGTGCGGGCCGCCTGGCACCGCGACGTGGGACGCTCCCTGGCCCAGGCGGGCGCGCCGCCGGACCGGGTGGCCCGGCAACTGCTCCGGGCCGTCGGCGCGGCCACACCCGGCTCGCTGGACGGGCCGCCGGTGGACGGCTGGATGCTGGACTGGCTGACCGGTACCGCCGACACCCTGGTCACCCAGGCCCCGGGCGTGGCCGCCGATCTGCTCACCCGGGCCGTGACCAGTTGTCCGGCCGGCTCCGCCCGGTACGGCTTCATGGCCAGCCGACTGGCCGATGCCCTCTACCGCGTGGGTGACCGGGCCGCGGCCGAGCGGGTGGTGAGCCAGGCGCTCGAGCACGTCACCGAGACCGACGTGGTCGTGGACCTGCACTGGACGCTGGCCCAGTGCCGCATGCTGGCCGGCTCGTCGGCCGAGTCGCTTTCCACGCTGGAGCAGGCGCTGGACTCACCGGGCATCGAGGCCCGGCACCGGGCCCGGCTACTGGTCCTGGCCGGACGGGCCCACAGCTATCTCGGTGAGCTGGAGAAGGCGGGCCAGGCGGCCAGCAGCGCGCTGGCGGCGGCGGACGAAGCGGGCGACGACTGGGCCACCGGCTGGGCACTTCATGTGCTGGCCCTGGTGACCACGGCCCGCGGGGACCTGACCAAGGCGCTGCCCCTCTATGACCAGGCGCTGACCGCGACCCAGATCGACCCGGCCCTCACCGACCTCCGGCTGCTGCTGCAGATCAACAAGGCGGTGACCCTGGGCTACCTGGACCAGTACGAGCACGCCTTCGCGGCCGCCGGGCAGGCCCGGCACCTCGCCGACCAGGTCGGCACCACGTTCCGGGCCACCCAGGCGCACGACGCCCTGGGGCAGCTGTTCTTCGAGACCGGGCGCTGGGATGACGCGCTGGCCGAGCTGGAGATCGTTCCCGCCGACCTGAAGGAGCCCGGCGCGGCCTGTGGCAGCCTCAGCATCGCGGCCGTGATCAACTTCCACCGGGGCGAGACCGATGCCGCCCGTAGTTACCTGGCCGCGGCCGTCCAGTATGCCGACCGGATCGGGCAACGGCTCATCGCGCCGCTGGCCATGGCCCGCAGCCTGGACTGTGAGCACAATGGCGCGCCGTCCGGGGCACTGGCCGCGCTGACCGACGGGTTCGAGGGCGACACCGAGGAGATCCAGGAGATCGAGGATCTGCTGGCCGACGCGGTCCGCCTGGCCATCTCCACCGGCCACCTGGACACCGCCCGCGCCCTGACCGGGCACGCGACCGCGCTCGCGGCCGACTCGGCGATCCCGCACCGCCAGGCCAACGCGCTGTGCTGCCGCGGCCTGCTGGACCACGAAGCCCCGCGGCTGCTCGCGGCGGCCGAAGGCTACGAACAGGCCGGCCGCCCGCTGCTGAGGGCCAAGGCGCTGGAGGCGGCGGCGGAGGAGTTCGTCCGCCAAGACGATCGCAGCCAGGCGCGGGCCGCCTTCACCCAGGCCGTGGAGGTCTACACCGGGCTCGGCGCGGCCGCCGACGCGGCCCGGCTCCAGGCCGCCTTCCGCGTCCACGGCATCCGGCGTGGGCCGCGGGCCAAGCACCGGCAGGCGCGGAACGGCTGGGACAGCCTCACCGCGACCGAGATAAAGATCGCTGCCTTCGTCGAGGAGGGCCTGTCCAACCCGGAGATCGCCGCGCGGTTGCTGCTGTCCCGGCGGACGGTCGCGACCCACGTCTCGCACATCCTGAAGAAGCTCGACGTGCACTCGCGGACCGACATCGCCCGCGAGTCAGCCCTGCGCTCCGCCGCAGCGAGGTGATCGCCGGGTGGTCCGGGCCCGGGCCGGGTGCGGACGGTCCACGGCCGGGCGGTCCTTGCCGACCAGGCCGAGCCGGGCGCCGCCGGGCCGCGACCGCCAGCCACCGCCGTAGTCGGGCCGGAACGCGAGCGTGAAGTACACTGCCTTGCCCTCGGGGGTGCGGTCACAGCCCCACTTGGCCGCCAGCGTGTCGACCAGCACCAGGCCTCGCCCGGCCTCGTCCTCGACCGAGGGCTCGAGCAGGACCGGGAAGAAGCGGGAGGTGTCGTGAACGTCGACCCGCAGGTGGCCGAAGCAGCAGGTGATGAAGACCGTGATGGTCTCGCCGGTCTCATGCTTGATGGCGTTGGTGACCAGCTCGCTGGTCAGCAGGGCCGCGATGTCCGGGTCAACCGGAACGTCCCAGGCCGTGATGGCGGCCTGGACCTGGTGGCGGGCCTCGGCGACCGCGTTCGGTCCCGTGGTCAGCTGGGCGCGGCGGGAGTGTAGGTCGGTCGGACGGATGGGTGCCCTGGTATACATCGGGCTCCTTCGTAGGCCGGTGAAGCCGGCTCCAGTTGAGCTGGCTCTATCCGCTTGCACTACAAATGGTGCTGCAAGTTGCAGATTTAGACATCGGTCAGCTGACCGATATCGCAGTAATGTCGCGGTCCGGGCCGTCCGGGTTCGTCCGAGGGTGTCGGGGGTGCGGGCTGGGATCTGGGGTGATGGCTAGGCTGAGGGGTCGTGACCGACTCCGTGACCAGGCCCATCCGTGTTGGTCTGCAGTTGCAGCCGCAGCACGCCGACTACCAGCAGATCCGCGATACCGCCGCGGCCGCCGAGGATCTCGGCGCCGACGTGATCTTCAACTGGGACCACTTCTTCCCGCTGACCGGGGACCCGGACGGCAAGCATTTCGAGTGCTGGACCATGCTCGGCGCCTGGGCCGAGGCCACGTCGCGGGTGGAGATCGGCGCGCTGGTGACCTGCAACGGCTACCGCAATCCGGAGCTACTGGCCGACATGGCCCGCACCGTCGACCACATCAGCGGTGGCCGGACCATCCTCGGCATCGGCTCGGGATGGAACGCCAAGGACTACGCCGAGTACGGTTACGACTTCGGCACCGCGGGCAGCCGGCTCGACGACCTGGCCGGGGCGCTGCCGCGGATCGAGTCGCGGCTGGCCCAGCTGAATCCCCTGCCCACCCGCAAGATCCCGGTCCTCATCGGGGGCGGGGGCGAAAAGAAGACGCTGCGGCTGGTGGCCCGGCACGCCGACATCTGGCACACCTTTGGTGACCCCGCGGTCGTGGCCCGCAAGGCCGGGGTGCTGCGCCAGCACTGCGCGGACGTGGGGCGGGATCCGGCCGAGATCGAGATCTCGGCCGGCACCGAGGACCCGGCCGCCCGGCCCGAGGAATTGGGCGTGGCCCTGCGGGACCAGGGGGTTTCACTGTTCACGGTCAACGCCAGCGGGCCGGACTATGATCTGGCCCCGCTGCGCCGGTGGATCGCCTGGCGGGACGAGCAGAACTCCTGACCCCGGGGCTGGGGCTGGGCGGTCAGGAGTCGGTGGTAGAGGTCAGCGCGGGCTGGCCGCGGCCGAGGAAGAAGATGCCGGGAAAGCCGCTGGTCTGGAAGCCCGCGTTGGGGTTGCCGCGCAGCTGGGAGTGCTCAATCTGCATGGTCCCGGTGCGGTCGTTGCTGACGTAGAAGATCGCGCCGCCGCCCTCGCGGGCGCTGTTGCCGGAGATGACCGAGCCGTCCACGGTCAGGGTGTAGGTGTCGCCGTCGTTGTAGATGGCGCCGCCGCTGCCACCGCCGGGGGTGCCAGCCTGGGCCGGGTTGGCGCCGTCACCGATGGCCTGGTTGCCGGTCATGATGCAGTTGATCACGGTCCAGGAGACGCCGATGCTGCTCAGGGCGCCGCCGTTGGAACACACCCCACCGGTGAAGGTGCTGCCGACCACGTACACCGGCTGGTTCTGATACTGGCTCAGGGCCCGGATGGCGGCCCCGCCCAGATCGGGGCCGGACGAGTCGCAGCGGTTGCCGGTGAAGCGCGAGTTGATCACCGTGAGCTGGCCG
>DASXJM010000484.1:0-6719 GCA_036497405.1 Streptosporangiaceae bacterium
CGCACCACGTACTCACCGAGGCTGTCCGGCTGGGCGTGCAGCACCCGGCCGCCGTTGCGCCGGGCCACGTTCTCCACGAACGCGGTCAGCCGGTCGTCCTCGGCCAGCATGAAGATGTTCAGCAGCGCGTTCCGCCGGGTCATCTTGTCCACCTCGGCCAGCGTCAGCTCCAGCGTCTCCGGCGACGGCGGCCAGTCGAACCAGAACCGCCCGTCCCGCTGCAGGTGGGCGGTGGGCTCGCCGTCGGTCACGATCAGCACCACCGGCTCCTGCTCGGCGTGCCGGTCCAGGTGCCGGCCGGCCAGCACCAGCGCGTGGTGCAGGTTGGTGCCCTGCACCATGTCCCAGCCCAGCCCGGCCAGCTCGGTCTCCTGCAGCTCGCGGGCGTAGTTGGAGAACCCCACCACCTGCAGGGCGTCCTGCGGGAACCGCATCCGCATCAGCGCGTGCAGGGCCAGCGCGGTCTGCTTGGCCGCGGCCCAGGTGCCGCGCAGGGCCATCGAGTAGGACAGGTCGACCAGCAGGCTGACCGCGGCGCCGCCGCGCCGTTCGGTCTCGGCCACCTCGAAGTCGCTGGGGTCGAGCCGGACCCGAGACACCTCGCGCCGCCGGGAGTCCGGGTTGGTGCGGGCCTGCCGGAGCAGGGCCTTGCGGATGGTGGCCGAGGTGTCGATGGGCTGCTCGTCCCCGAACTCCCAGGCCCGGGTGGCCCCGGTCAGCTCGCCGGCCTGCCCGGCGTCGCGCCGGTCGTGGTCGCCGCGGCGGCCGGTGGTCAGGCCGGGGAACACCCGCCGCAGGGCGGTCTCGCCCAGCCGGCGCACGGCCCGCGGGGTCAGCTCCAGCTTGCCGCCGTTGCGGTTCAGGTAGCCCTGCTGCTCCAGCTCGCGCTCGACCCGGCGCAGTGCCTCCACGTCGTCCACGGCCTGCCGCCCGAAGGCCCGGCGGACCGCGTCCTCGTCGATGTCGTCCAGGGAGGCGCCCGGGTAGTCCTGGCCCAGCGCCTGCTCCAGCTCGGCCAGGTCGGCCAGTTCGGCCAGCGCGGTGGTGGCGTCGCCCAGCCCCAGCGGCTGGTCGCCCATCATCTGCTCGCCCTGGCCGGGGAACATGTCCGGGCGGCGGGCGTGCAGGGTGTCCGACAGCCGGGTCATCTCCATGGCCAGGCCCGCGTCGTCCAGGGCCTGGGCCATCAGGTTGGCCAGTTCCTCGCGCTGCTCGGGGCTGAGCGAGGACAGCAGCCGCTCGGCCGCCGCCATCCGCCGGACCAGGGAGTCGACCAGTTCCTCGAGGTTCTCGGGCTGGTCGGGGAACAGGTCCCCGTACTCGTCCATGAACCGGTCGAAGGCCTGCTGGGTGTCCTCGCCGCGGGCGTCGGCCTCCAGCATGGTGTTGAGATCGCCCATCATGTCCTTGACCCGCTGCATGGCTTCCGGGTCCGGGTTCTCCAGGGCCTGCTTCATGCCGCGGAACTGGCTGTCCAGCACCTCGCGCCGGAGCATGTCCTTCAGCTGCTCGAACGTGTTCCGGGCCGCCTGGGACCGCCAGTCGTAGTCGGCCAGCTGGCGGACGGCCTGGGCGGTGTCGGACGGCAGCGTGTCCAGGTCGGCCTCGCGCATCCGGGCCTCGTCGCTGGGGTCGGGAAACAGCTCGGCCCGCTCCTGGCCGATGGCCGTGTCCAGCAGCGACCGGACCTGGTCCAGGGTGCCGCTGAGCCGGCCGCTGTTGCGGAGCTCGCGCTGCCGCTCCCGGACCCGGCGCAGCAGGTCGTCCAGGCCGCGCCGGCCCGGCATGCCGTTCCGGGCCAGGTCGCGCAGGGCGTCCCCGGGGGTCGATCCCTCCAGGACCGAGTCCCCCAGGGCGTCGAGCGCACCGCGGGCGTCATAGGGCGGCGCCAGCGGGTCGGGGCCGTCGGAGTACGGGCCGTATCGGTAATTCGCCAAGGGACGCCCCAATGATCAAAGCTCAGTGATCAGGTCCGGTAGACGGCGCTGCCGTCCATGGTGTCCTTGGACAGCCGCCGCATCAGGTACAGCCCTTCCAGGGCGAACTCGATGGCCGCGGCGGCGTGGCCGAAGGACTCACTGCCGTCCATGCCCAGCCGCTGCATGATCTTGGCCAGCCCGGGCACCTCGCCCACGCTCTGCAGCAGGGCGGAGGCGGAGGTCAGCTCGCCGGACTCGACCGTCTGGCCGCCGTCGAACTTGGCCAGCAGCGGGGTCAGGTCGGCGCTGCCGAGCCGGGCCCGGAAGGTCTCGGCGATGGCCCGGCGGAGCAGGTGGGCCAGCACCTCTTCCTCCCGGCCCTCCTCGCTGACCTCGAACTCGACCTTGCCGCGCAAGGTCCCGACGATGGCGGGCAGGTCGCAGATCCGGGCCACTGGCTGCTCGGCCGCGGGTGGGGCGGCCGGGCTGCCGGCCCGGTGGGTGGCACGGCTGGTGGTCCGGCGCGCCGCCGGGCGGGCCGGAGCGCTCTCGGTCAGGGCCGACCGGCGCACGGCCGAGGCGGCCGCGCTCTCGGCGGCCGCGATCGCGAACCGGGCCGACACGCCGGACCGTGAGTCGACCGCCGGCGACTCCCGGACCAGCCGGGTGAAGCGGGCGATGATCTCGACCAGGTGCTCGGGCAGTTCGGCCCCGAGGGCAGCCCCGTCCCAGCCGACCACGGCCTCCTGCTGGATCAGGCTCAGCTCGTCGTCCAGGGTCAGCGGGTAGTGGGTGCGGATCTCGGCTCCGAACCGGTCCTTGAGCGGGGTGATGATCCGGCCCCGGTTGGTGTAGTCCTCCGGGTTGGCGCTGGCCACCAGGACCACGTCCAGGGGCAGCCGAAGCGCGTACCCGCGCACCCCGATGTCCCGTTCCTCCAGCACGTTGAGCAGCGCGACCTGGATCCGCTCGGCCAGGTCGGGCAGCTCGTTCAGGCAGAAGATGCCGCGGTTGGTCCGCGGCACCAGCCCGTAGTGCACGGTCTCGGGGTCGCCCAGGGTCCGGCCCTCGGCCACCTTGACCGGGTCGATGTCACCGATCAGGTCGCCGACGCTGGTGTCGGGGGTGGCCAGCTTCTCCCCGTAACGGTCCCGGGCGTTGCGCCACACGATCGGCAGGTCCTCGCCCAGCTCCTCGGCCAGCCGCCGGCAGCGGGCGCAAACCGGAACGTAGGGGTGGTCGTTGATCTCACACCCGGCCACCGCCGGGGCCCACTCGTCCAGCAACCCGGCCAGGGTCCGGATCAGCCGGGTCTTACCCTGTCCGCGCTCGCCGAGCAGGATCACGTCGTGGCCGGCCAGCAGGGACCGCTCGAGGTGGGGGAGGACCGTGTTGCCGAAGCCGATGATGCCCGGGAACCGGTCCTGGCCGGCCCGCATCCGGGTCAGCAGGTTCTGCCTGATCTCCTCTTTGACGCTCCGGTAGACGTGGCCGTCCGCACGCAGTTCGCCCAGCGTGGCCGCTGACGGTGGCCGTCCGTGCCGCGCGGCGGGATGACGAGGCTGGCTGTTTGGCTGCACCATTCGACACTATGTCCATCTACGGGCTGTTCGCATCTGGCCCGCCTTTCTGCGCTTCGGGCGAACACCACGTGGCACACTGCTCAGGTGGCAACGGTGTCAGGCCAGGTGCAGGCCGATGATGTGGTGGCGGCGCGGGAATTGCTCCGTGACGTCATCAATCCCACGCCGGTGCAGCACTCCCGGGTGCTGTCCGAGCTGGTCGGCGGACCGGTCTTCCTCAAGTGCGAGAACCTGCAGCGGACCGGGTCGTTCAAGGTTCGCGGGGCCTATCTGCGGATCTCCCGGCTGACCGACGCGGAACGGGCCGGCGGGGTGGTGGCGGCCAGCGCGGGCAACCACGCCCAGGGCGTGGCCTACGCGGCCAGCCTGCTCGACACCAGGTCCACGGTGTTCATGCCCGAGGGCGCGCCGCTGCCCAAGATCCAGGCCACCCGGGACTACGGCGCCGAGATCGTGCTGCACGGCTCCACGGTGGAGGACGCCCTGGAAGGGGCGCGGGAGTTCGCCGAGAAGACCGGCAGCGTGCTGATCCACCCGTTCGAGCATCCGGACGTCATCACCGGCCAGGGCACCCTCGGTTTCGAGATCATCGAGCAGTGCCCGCAGGTCCGCACGGTGGTGATCCCGGTCGGCGGCGGCGGCCTGGCCGCCGGGACCACGGTGGCGATCAAGAGCCTGGATCCGGCCGTTCAGGTCATCGGGGTGCAGGCGGCGGCGGTGGCGCCGTTCCCGGCCTCGCTGGCGGCCCACCGGCCGATCCCGGTCAAGGGCGGCCCCACCATGGCCGACGGGATCGCGGTCAGCCAGCCCGGCGAACTGGCCCTGAGCCTGCTGGCCGAGCACGGCGCGCGGGTGGTCACGGTGACCGAGGAGAGCCTGTCGCGCGGGCTGCTGCTCTGCCTGGAACGAGCCAAGCAGGTGGTCGAGCCGGCCGGGGCCGCGGGCGTGGCCGCGCTGCTGGAGCACGCCGGGGAGATCGAGCCCCCGGTGGTGGTGGTGCTGTCCGGCGGCAACATCGACCCGCTGCTGATGTCCAAGCTGCTCCGGCACGGGCTGCGCGCGGCCGGGCGCTACCTGGCCTTCCGCTGCCGCGTGCCGGACCGCCCGGGCGCGCTGGCCAACCTGCTGCACGAGCTGGCCGGGGTGGGCGCCAACGTGCTCGACGTGTGGCACGAGCGGGTCACGCCCCGGCTCCAGGTCGGCGAGGTCGAGGTGCTGCTGCAGCTGGAGACGCGCGGCCCCGAGCACTGCGAAGAGATCATCACCGAGCTGCGCGAGTCCGGCTACACCCTGATCTTCAGCTGAGCAGCTGAGCAGCGGCCACCCGGATACGGCGAAGGGGCCGGCCGTCTGACGGCCGGCCCCCTCGTCCGTCGGTCAGGCGCCGCCGTAGGGGACGGCGTCGAGAATCTCCACCGACGCCGACCGGCCGTTGGGCAGCGAGTAGGTCGCCTTCTCGCCGACCTTCTTGCCGTTGATCGCGCCGCCGAGCGGGGACTTGGGCGAGTACACCTCGATCGGGGCCCCGGTCTCCTCCCGGGAGGCCAGCAAGAAGGTGACTTCCTCTTCGTCGCCGGGGAACCGGACGGTCACGGTCATCCCCGGGCCAACCACGCCGTCGGTGCGGGGCGGGTCGCCGACCCGGGCGTTCTCCAGGATCTGCTGGAGCTGCAGGACCCGGCCTTCGTTCTTGCCCTGCTCTTCCTTGGCCGCGTGGTAGCCGCCGTTCTCGCGGAGGTCACCCTCCTCGCGGGCAGCTTCGATTCGCTTGGCGATCTCGACCCGCAGCGGTCCCGAGCGGTCATCATGTTCGGCCTTCAGGCGGTCGTACGCCTCCTGGGTCATCCAGGTGACGTTTCCGTCGCGAGTCTCGGTCACGGGCACTCCTCAGTACTGCGCGGTCCTGCCATGTCGTGGGGGCCAGCGGGCGGACCCCCCACACGGGTAATCTTTTAAGGCTAACAAGCGTCAACGACTACGCCGCTCTAGTCAAATGGTGCAGGTAGGGAATGCGGCCGTAACGGCTGCGTGTTTTCCGTGGTTGACGCAGTTCCGGGCCCCGGCGGGGGATATGCCCTATTACGGGAAGATCTCCGCGTGCCCGGAACCCGGGGCCATTTTCGCGCCGGTAACCATCAGCGAGGGAGATCAGTTGTCCGCCGACACAGCCGGGCCACAGCAGTCCCAGGACGGTGTCCGCCCTGGTACACCAGACGATTGCGCCGGATCCGGCGGGACGGGGCCGCTGCGGTTGATGGCCGTGCACGCGCACCCGGACGACGAGTCCAGTAAAGGCGCGGCCACCATGGCCCGGTACGTCCGCGAGGGTGTGGACGTGCTGGTGGCCACGATGACCGGCGGTGAACGCGGCGACGTGCTCAACCCGGCCATGGACCGGCCCGAGGTGCACGCCAATCTGCCCGAGCTACGCCGCGAAGAGATGGCCCGGGCCCGCGAAATCCTCGGGGTCCGCCAGCAGTTTCTGGGCTTCATCGATTCCGGCCTGCCGGAAGGCGACCCGAAACCACCGCTGCCCGACGGCTGCTTCGCCCTGACCTCGCTCAGCGAGGCGGCCCGTCCGCTGGTCGAGGCGGTCCGGGAGTTCCGGCCGCACGTGATGCTGGCCTACGACGAGTCCGGCGGCTACCCGCACCCGGACCACGTGATGGCCCACAAGGTCGCGGTGGAGGCGTTCGAGGCCGCCGCCGACCCGGACCGGTACCCGGGCACCGGCGAGCCCTGGCAGCCGCTCAAGCTCTACTACTTCGCCTCGTTCCACCGGGCCAAGTACGTCGCGCTGCACGAGGAACTGCTGCGCCGCGGCCTGGAGTCCCCGTACGTGAAGATGTTCGAGGAGCGGGCCAAGGACCCGGAGCGGGCCAACCGGCCCGAGCTGGAGCTGACCACCCGGGTGCCCTGCGGCGACTTCTTCGAGATCCGGGACCAGGCCCTGCTGGCCCACGCCACCCAGATCGACCCCAAGAGCTTCTGGTTCGCCTGTCCGCTCGAGGTTCAGCGCGAAGCCTGGGGGACCGAGGACTATCATCTCGCTAGGTCGCTCGTGGACACCGAGCTGCCCGAAGATGACCTGTTCGCCGGGGTGCGGGAGAGGGTGTGCCTGTGATGGTCACGGCTGCGGTGCTGGCCGCCAAGGTCAACAGCGACAACGTGACCCCGGGCGTGCTCGGGTTCCTGGTCGTGGCCGGGATCGGCATCG
>DASXJM010000485.1:0-1566 GCA_036497405.1 Streptosporangiaceae bacterium
GGTCAAGATGTGCGTGGTCAACCGGTTCCTGTACTGGAACATGAACTACCACGTCGAGCACCACATGTTCCCGATGGTGCCGTACTACCGGCTGGCCGAGCTGCACGAGGAGATCAAGCACGACTGCGCCCCGGTGTACCCATCGCTGTGGGCGGCCTACAAGGAGATCATCCCGGCCGTGCTGCACCAGCTGCGGGATCAGGAGTACTACGTGCGGCGCCAGCTGCTGCCGGGCGCGGCCCCGTTCAACGAGCCCACGCCCGCCACCGACGGCCGCGCGCGGCCGCTGACCGAAGCCACCGCAGCGTAGGAGGAGCCAGTGCCCGAGTGGATCGCCGCCTGCGCGGCCGACGACATCGACCCTGAGGACGTCATCCCGTTCC
This sequence comes from Streptosporangiaceae bacterium, assembly GCA_036497405.1. Taxonomy (GTDB): domain Bacteria; phylum Actinomycetota; class Actinomycetes; order Streptosporangiales; family Streptosporangiaceae; genus Bog-532. Next base: position 384 of record DASXJM010000485.1, read on the forward strand.
AGCACGGCGGGCGGGACTACGCGATCTACCGGTCCCCGGACGACACGTTCCACGCCACCGACGGCCACTGCACGCACGAGAAGACCCTGCTCTGCGACGGCCTGGTCGAGGGCGGCGTGATCGAGTGCCCCAAGCACAACGGCCGCTTCGACTACACCAGCGGCAAGGCCCTCGGCGCCCCGGTGCTGGTCGACATCGGCACCTACCCGGTGCGAGTGGAAGCGGGCACCGTCTACGTCAGCCTCGGCTGAGCCAGCTGGGCCCCGAGCGGGGTCTGCTGGTAGACGACGGTGTGGCGGTAGCGGCGGCGGGTGAGCAGACCCGCCGCGTGCAGCGCGGCCAGGTGCTCGGAGACCGTGCTGGCGGCCACGCCGTGCCGCCCGGCCAGGGTCTGGGTGGACGCGGGCTCGGCCAGCGACTCCAGCAAGGCGGCCCGGGTCCGGCCCAGCAGCCCGGCCAGGACGCCGGAATGCTGGGTCCGGGCCGGCTGCCACAGCTCGGCGATCCCCCGGGCCGGGTAGATGAACGCGGGCCGGGCCGGCGGCTCGAAGATCGCAGCCTGCCCCGGCCATATGAACACGCTGGGCATGAGCATCAGGCCCGCTCCCCCGAGCCGGTGCCGCTGGGCCGAGGGGGTCTCGATGACCAGGGCCCGGCCGGTCCAACGGGCCTGCGGATGCAGGTCGTCCAGCACTCGCTCCAGGCCGTAGTCGGCCAGCAGCTGGGTCCGGTACAGCACGTCGGCCTGCAGCAACCCGCGTAGCCGTGGCCAGTGCGGCGCGATCAGCAGCCGCCAGCACTCCTCGAGCAGATCAGCCAGCCGGGCCCGGGTCGCGGCCGGGTCGTCGAGCAGCCGCCAGGCGGTTTCGGGCACGGCGGCGCCGGACCGGTCGGTCAGGCTGTGTTCGACCTCCTCGGCCACCCGGGCCAGCGGGGTGGCCCGAACCTGGGCCAGCTGCTCGCCGATGTCGGTGGCGGGCCCGGCCGGGGTGGGACTGAGGAAGTCCGGGGTCCAGCCGCGGCGGGGCGACAGCACCAGCAGCGGCCACAGCTCGAGGCCGGCCAGGTCCGGCTTGACCGTGTCCAGCCAGGGCAGGTGGTAGCTGTGCCGGTGCGGTTCGAGCAGCACCCGCACCGCGGCCATGGTCTCCCACAGCGGCGAGGTCACGAACCGGACCCGGGC
>DASXJM010000486.1:0-5810 GCA_036497405.1 Streptosporangiaceae bacterium
ACGACTTCTGGGAGGAGCCGCGCGGGCGGCGCCAGGACCCGCGCAACCCGGCCGAGGCCCGGCACTCGGCGCCCGCGCGTGGGCAGCGGGCGCTCAAGGAGCAGGAAGCGAACGAGGGCATCGAAGCCGACCAGCGGCTGGTCAAGCTGGGCTTCGGGCGCGCCATCTTCCTGGGCAGCCTGCAGATCCTGGCCCTGCTCCCCGGCATCAGCCGCGACGGCATCGTCATGATCGGCGGCATGTTCCGCGGCCTGCCCCGTTCGGACGCGGCCCGGTTCTCGTTCCTGCTCTCGGCCCCGGTCATCTTCGCGGCCGGCGCCCTCAAGCTGCCGGACCTGCTGGGCCCGGACGGGGCCGGGATCCGCGGCCAGGTCCTGGTGGGCAGCATCGTCTCCGGCATCGGCGCGTACCTGGCCCTGCGCTTCCTGGTCCGCTACCTGCAGGACCACTCGCGCACCCTGACCCCCTTCGCCATCTACTGCCTGATCGTCGGCCTGGGCAGCGCCATCTACCTGGCCTGACCCGCCGGGGCCGAGGCCGAGGCCCGGTCAGTGGCGGTGACGGTGGCGGAACTCGGCCTCCTCGCGGGCGGTGTCCCGGTCCTCCTGGCGCTGGCCGGCCAGCTCGGCGTCGTCCTGGTCCTTGTGCAGGCGGCGTTCCAGCTGCTCGCGGCGAGCCTGCTCCTTGGGGGTGGCGTGGCCCTCCTTCTCCTGCTGGCGGAGGGATTCGAGCTCGCGTTCCAGGGCGTAGTCGCGGGGCCGGGGCTGGTCGTCGGGACTGGACATGAGGGCCTCCACGAAGGGGTGGGCAACGCTACTGCTGGCAGGCTAACCCGGCCGCGGCCGAAGTGGGCACCCGGGACAGAACTGTGCCAGGCTGACCGGCGTGCCCTACGACCGGGATGTGCAGGCGTTCAACGACCGGGCCGCCAGCTACGAGGCCGGGCGGATCGGGCAGCTGCACCGGGACTTCGCCGACCGGGCCGTCCGCATCGCGCTGGCGGTCGCGCCGGCCCCGGCCCGGGTCCTCGACGTGGGGTCCGGGACCGGTTACGCGCTGCGGCGGCTGGCCGCAGCCCTGCCCGGGGCCCAGGAGCTGACCGGGGTGGACGCCGCGCCGGACATGGTCCGGGTCGCCGGTGAGGCCAGCGACGACCAGCGGGTCCGGTTTGTCCAGGGCACCGCGGAGGACCTCCCGCTGCCGGACGCCGCGGTGGACCTGGTCGTCAGCACCACGTCGTTCGATCATTGGCAGGACCAGGGAGCGGGGCTGGCCGAATGCGCCCGGGTGCTGGCGCCCGGAGGGCACCTGGTGCTCAGCGACCTGTTCTCGCTGCTGCTGGGACCGACCCTGGTCGGCGCCCGCCGTCACAAGGCCCGGACCAAGGGCCGGGCCAACCGGCTGATCGCCGCGGCCGGGCTGCGCGACCCGCGCTGGCACCGCCTGGCCGGCCCCATCGTCCAGACCGTCACCGCCACCAGGTAGGGCTCAGGACGCGCGGGCCAGGCGGGCCAGGGACAGGGCGAAGATCGACGACAGCAGCCAGCCCAGGATGGTGGCCAGGTTCAGCCACCACTGCATCAGCGAGCCCTGCGGCACGCTCGGGTCCGGGTACCAGCTGGACCGCTGGTTCAGGCTGACCAGGGGCACCACGGTGTCGATGGCGTACAGGACCGGGCTGAAGCAGCGGACCTGGCCGCCCCCGCAGGCGTCGGACGCCTCGCGCGGGTCGGCCGCCTCCGCCTCCGGGGACGGGGCCGAACCGCTCAGCAGCGGGCCGCGGGTGGTGTAGACGATGCCGGAATCGGTGGTGGAACGCAGCGTGGCCTGGGTCACCGGCACCTCCAGGGAGGCGATGACCAGGCCCAGCAGCAGGACCAGCAGCCACAGCACCCGGCCCGGCCGGTAGCCGTAGGCCACGCTGGCGCCGAACAACCCGTCCAGGGCCCGCCGGATACCCGCGGCCCGGCCGGTGATGACCTCGCGGGCCTGGGCCCGCTGGGCGATCAGGATCGTCTCGGCCGCGCTGGTGTAGCCGTGCTCCCGGAACACCCGGGCCGCCTGCTCGTACGGGCCCGCGTCGTACTCGGCCTGGCGGGCCAGCCAGCGGGCCCGGGCCACGTGGTCCCAGGTCCGGCCGGCCACGTTGCCGCGCGAGCGCTCGAACCGCTCGTAGGTGAAGCCGGAGACCAGGATCCGTGACGGCCAGCGGGCGGGGTCGTCGGCCAGGAACGTGGTGCTGGCGTTGGTGAAGTCCACGCTGGGCTCGGCCCGGGTCCAGCCCAGGTCCATGCCGCCCCGGGCGTGCAGGGAGATCGCCTCGATGGCGTGCCCGCCCTGGTTGCGTTCGACCGGGCCGGGACAGTCGAACGTGCCGCGGTCGCACTCCAGCCGGCCGGTCATGGTGGCCCGGCTGAGCAGGACCAAGCCGTTGGACCGGAAGCCGCGGGCCAGCACGACCGAGCCGCGCGCGGTGGCCTGGTGCAGGCTCAGGGTCACCCCGCCCGGGTTGTCGACCTCGGTTCCGACCGCGACCACGCTGCCCAGGGTGGCGTTGCTGAACCGGAGGTTCCCGCCCTGGCCGCGCAGGCCCTGCAGCTCCACGTCGCCGTCGACGGTGGCGCCGCGGGCCGCGATCAGCGAGGAGCGCTCCGGCTGGCTGAGCCGGGTGTCGGTCAGGGTCAGCTGGCCGCCGATGCGGGCCCCGCTGAGCCGGATCGTGCCCTCGACCGTGACCCCGCTCATCATCAGGGTCGACCGGAGCTCGGCGTTGCTCAGGTCGAGCGCGGTCCGCCCGCCCGCCCGCAGCGCGCAGTCCGGGCCCACCGACAGCGCGCTCAGGTCGCCCATGGAGAAGTCGAGGCCCCCGGTGACCTGGCATTCCCCCTCCAGCGCGACCTCGGCGCCGACGGCCAGCCGGGTGGCCGACATGGCCGTGCCGGAGACCCGGGTGCCCGCGTGGCCGCGATCAGCGGGCATGCTGTCCGAGCCCTCCAGGGTGGCGTTGCGGAACAGGAACTGGCCGTCGATGTGGGCGCTGCCGATGTCGACCCGGCCGCGGATCACCGGCCGCCGCCCGCCGCCGTCCACGATGAACAGGTTGCCGCCGATGGTCGCGTCGCCCAGGTCCAGCGCGATCCCGCCGGGCGCCTCGATGCGGCCGCCGATGATGTCCAGCGAGCCGCCGATCCGGGCTCCGGTCAGGCGCAGCTCGCCCTCGGACACGAACCCGTACAGCAGCCGGACCGGGCCGCCGGTGCGCATCCGGTCGGCCTGGACGGCCCGCTCCCCCTCGGCCCTGATTACCGTGTTCAGGCCGAGCAGGCGGCCGCCGATGCGGGCCTCACACAGCCAGACCGCGGCTCGTTTACCCAGGCTGGCCGTGGTCCGGTGCGCCCCGGCGATGGTGGATCCGGACAGGTCCAGGTCGCCGCGCAGCCGCAGCCCGTTGCCGAGCAGGCCGGGCAGCCGGGGGCAGCCGGTCAGCGTGAGCTCGCGGAGCTTGGCCCCTGCCACATACAGGGGGGCGTCGAACTCGCAGTCTTCGAACCGGACCGGGAACGGCACGGTCAGCCCGGCCAGGTCGACCGGGCCGCGCACGGCCACCTGCCGCAGCCGCAGGCCGCGCGGGTCGATCTGGCCCCGGAACTCCAGGCAGCAGCGGCGGAGCAGGTCGGCCTCGACGGGGCGGCGGCCCCCCTCGTGCGAGCCGTCCAGGACCCGGCCCTGGCGCGCCGCGTCCAGCAGCTCGGCCTGGCCGACGTCCTCCATGCTGCCCCACTGTGTCATGTTCGCGGGCCAGGCCGCCGCCGGGGCTGGGAGCGGGCGGGCCCGCTAGGGGTTCAGGTGCCAGCGGACGATGGTGAAGCCGTAGCGGACCGCGGTGGCCAGCTTGGCCGGGTCCGGCCGGCCCTCGTCGTCGCGGATGCCCGCGAACCGGAGGACGGCCGGGTTCTGCTCGGCCATCAGCGCGAACAGCCGGCCGATCTCGTCCGGGTCCCGGACCACCTCGGGCCGGGCGGTCACGTCCCGCCCGCGCAGCCGCAGGGTCACCGGCTGATCGCCGCGCAGGTTCAGCTTCCACTTGCCCCCGCCCGGGGTCAGCAGGGCATCGCCGTCGCGGACGTAGGACAGCGGCTGGCGGTAGACGCGACCGGTCTTCCGCCCCACGATCCGGGCCAGCATCAGGCGGCGGCCGAGCGGGGTCGGGACCGGCAGCCCCAGCACCGCCCGCATCGGGACGTTGGCGGCGCGGAAGAACCGGGCCTGCAGGCGGCGGGCCCGGGGCCGTCCGGTCCCGGGGGCAGGCGGGACGCCTCCGGAGGCCCCGCCACCGGGCGACGACGGTTGTGCCTGGGTCACGGTATTACCTGCCTTCCATATGATTGTGAAGGTTGGTTTTTTAAGTCAGACAATATGTATGAGTAAATTAGCGCGCGGCCTCGCTGTCAACGCGGTTTCGGAGCGGCGATGCGCTCCGGGCTCCGGCCTCGGGCGTCCTATACCGGTTGCAGGCCGACGGCCGGAAGATCACGCATGCCCCGCAGGGGCGACAGGTACAACCACAGTCCGGACAGGCAGCCACCGGCCACCGCGACCCACAACGTGCGGTGCACGCCGATCGCACCGCCGAGCGCGCCGGCGGTCAGGGCGCCCAGCGGCAGCGTTCCCCAGCTGACCCAGCGCAGCACCGCACTGACCCGGCCGCGCATCTCCGCCGGGCAGGCGGCCTGCTGGTAACTGGTCAGCGCGGCGGCACACAGCGTGGAACTGAACGTCCACGACATCCAGCCGACCGCGAACAGCAGCACCCACCAGCCGGGCCGGGCCACCGGGATCAGCAGTCCGGGCAGGGCGAACACCGTCATCGCCAGCCAGCACAGCCGGGCCGAACCGATCCGGGCCGCCAGCGGCCTGGCGACCAGCCCGCCCGCGATCCCGCCGAACGCGCCCAGGGCCAGCAGGATCCCGACGTAGGCGGGACGCAGGTGGACCGTACGGATCAAGAACACCGGCCCGAGCGTCTCGACCATGATCACGAAGAAGTTCGCGCTGCCGTTCCAGGCGGCCGACTTGCGCAGAATGGGCTCGCGCCGCACGTAGGCCAGGCCTTCGCGCAGCTGCGGCCAGAAGCGGGACCGCGGCTCCGAACTGGCACCGTCCGGCCCGGCACCGTCCGGGCCGGACTCCCGGCGCCGGATCAGGAACAGGCACGCGGCCGCCACCGCGAAGGACAGCGCATCACCGGCCATGGCCTGCGCGGCTCCGGCCAGGCCGACCAGCAGCGCCCCCAGCGCGGGGCCGGCCACCAGTGCCACCGACTGGGTCGTGGCCAGCTTCCCGTTCCCGTCCACCAGCTGATCACGTTCGATCAGCGACGGCAGGTAGCTGGTGTACGAGACCAGGAAGAACGCGCTCAGGGAGCTGGCCAGCAGGGCCACCGCGTACAGCTGCCCCAGGGTCAGGACCCCGGTGATCTGCGCGACCGGCACCCAGCCGATCACCACCACGCTGGCCAGGTCACAGCCGATCATCACCCGGCGCTTGCTGACCCGGTCGGCCACCACTCCGGCCGGCAGCGCAATCAGCAGGTAGGCGGAGGTCGCCGCCGCCGACAGCAGGCCGACCTCGAACGCGGTGGCCCTGAGCACCACGATGGCGACCAGCGGCAGGGCCAGGATCGTCACCTGCGAACCGATCTGGCTCACCGTCTGCCCGCCCCACATCAGCAGGAAGTCACGATGACGCCACAAGCCCGGTACCTTTTCCCCCGAAATGTCAGGCATGACCCCAATCTAATCGGCCCGGTC
>DASXJM010000487.1:0-2648 GCA_036497405.1 Streptosporangiaceae bacterium
CGGCGGGCACGGCGGTGGTGGTCAACCCCGTGCTGTACTGCGGGGTCTGCTCCCGCTGCCAACAGGGCCAGGTCAACCTGTGCCGCCAGATGGCGGTGTACGGGTGCGGCACGCCGGCCGGGGGGATGGCCGAGTACTTCGTCGTGCCCGAACGCAACGTGGTCGTGATGCCGGACGGGATGACCCCGCGGCAGGCGGCGCTGGTCGAGCCGCTGTCCACCCCGGTGCACGCGGTCCGGCTGGCCGGGCCCGATCTGACCGGGCAGACCGTGGTCATCCTGGGCGCGGGCACGATCGGGCTGATGACGCTGGCCGTGGCCCGGCAGCACGGGGCGGCCAGGATCGTGGTCACCAACCGGTCGGCGGCCAAGCGGGAGCAGGCGCTCCGGCTGGGCGCGGACGCCGCCTTCGACCCGCGTGAGCCCGGGGCCGACGAAGACATCGTGGCCGCGCTGGGCGGGGAACCGGCCGACGTGGTGTTCGACTGCGTGACCGTCCAGGACACCATGGACCAGGCCTTCGCGCTGGTACGCAAGGGCGGCACGATCGTGGTCGTCGGGGTGCCGGCCGGCCCGGTCACCGTGCCCCTGCCCGACCTGCAGGACCGGCAGGTCCGGGTCCAGGGCAGCGCGGTCTACCTGCCCGAGGACTACACCGAGTCGATCGCGCTGCTGACCAGCGGGGCGGTCCGGGCCGACGACCTCATCACCGCCCAGTATCCGCTGGACGAGGCGGGGGCGGCGTTCGCGGCGGCCGCGTCCGGGGCCCAGATCAAGGTCGTCCTGACCGCGCCGTAGCGGCCGCGCCGCGGGGCCGGGCCTGAAGCCACGGCCCCGCGGGAACGCCGTCCGGGCTGGGAGCCAGGGAATGACCTTCAATAGTGGTGAATGAAGGCCAGACGGCTGGCTGGTCAGTCAGCGGTCAGATCGCCGTCTGCCAGGGAGCCGTGCCGCACTCCTGCTTGACCCGGCCCAGCGCGTTGATGATCTTCATCCCGTAGGTGCCGGAATCGGGCTTGTGGTAGTTCGCGTAGTAGCTGTCCACGTTGCCGGCGATGGTCTGCTCGGCCTGCTTCAGGGTCGGCGTCATGCCCGACTCGGCCTGGTCGTCGATGAAGACCCGGGCGCTCTTCTTCAGGTTGCTGGCCAGCTGGGCCTGGCGGGCCTCCTGCACGGTCAGCGTCGAGGTCGCCTTGGCCTTGGCTGCGCCCCCCATGATCGAGTTCAGATCGTGGTTGATCGCGTCGCAGGCGGCGGTACCGGTGGCCGGGCCTTTGCTGGCCTGGGCCGATCCGGCGGCACCGCTGGCCGCGCTGCCCGCCGTGGTAGGCGTGCTGGCCGCACTCGTGTGCGAGCCCCCGCTACTGCTGCTGCATCCGGCCACCGCGACGGCGGCCACGGCCATCGCGCCGATGGCCAGCCTCTTCCTCATGGTGTGTTCCCCCCTCAGGGACGGCAGATATCTCGGTTGCCGACCCTAGCCGCTCCAGTACGGTGCGTGACCACTCTTCAGCTATCTGTACACATACTCGAAGGTTGGGTACACCGGCTTAAACACGGGCACTCCGGGTAAGACGGGACCGCTCAGTCAACGGCGACGAGAGGGTCCCTCATGCGCTTGGCCGGATGGCTTTCTGGTCGGTCCCGGGCGGCGGTGGCGGCGGTGGCCACACTGTCACTCGGCGGTCTCGCGTTCGCGGCGGTGGCGCCAGCGGGCGCCACCACCGCCAGCACCACGGCCGCCAGCACCACGGCGGCGACCGCGGCCACGGCACCGCCCTACAGCTGCGCCCCCAACGGGCCCACCGGCAGCCAGACCGTGTACGGCACGTTCGGTGACGCCAGCGCGATCGGCTGGGCCGGCAACAGTCAGGGCGTGGTCGGCTGCCTGGGCGGCAGCTTCTGGGTCGACACCAGCGGGCCCGACGGCGGGCCCGGCAGCGCCAGCACTTCGGCGGTCACCGGCACCACCTACGGGTACGGCGTCTACAACGACAGCAAGACCTCCTGGGGCAACGCCGGCGGCTACCTGCCCGCGCTGGTGACCAAGTTCTCCCGCGACGGAGCCAGCATCGCCATCACCAACTTCGGCGACAAGGTCACCGTGGGCGGCCACGACTACGTGTTCATCTACAGCCGGGTCGCGGTGACCAACCCGACCGGCCAGGCCATCACGGTCGACCCGCAGGCCTCGGCCGGGCTGATCCCGCTCAACTCGGCCTCCAACACCGTCCCGGCCCACGGCACGGTGAACCACGACTACGTGGTGCCGTCGGACAAGTTCGGCGGCAGCTACGCCTACCCGGCCACCAGCGCGATCACCACCGCGGGCGGCTTCGACCAGCACTACGCGCACATGAAGTCGTTCTGGAACGGCCAGCTGGCGGGCATCGCCCAGATCACCCAGCTGCCGGACGCGAACCTGATCAACGCCTACAAGAGCGGGTTCATCTACACCCAGATCATCCGGTCCGGCACCGAGCTGAAGACCGGGGTCAACGGCTATGACCAGGAGTTCAGCCACGACGTCATCGGCATCCTGGCCAACCTGTTCACCCAGGGCTACACCAGCAACGCGCACGGCCTGCTGCTGCGGGCCCGGCACGTCAGCGGCAACCAGCCCCAGTACCTGGACGGGGTGTGGACCTA
>DASXJM010000488.1:0-10841 GCA_036497405.1 Streptosporangiaceae bacterium
GCCGCGCCCAGCCCCAGCAGCAGGCCGTCGGCGGCCACGGCCGGGGAACTGGTGATGAACATGGGCACCCCGGCGGCGGGGGCGGTGATCTCCTGCAGGACCTGGGCCCCGTCCAGCGTGCTGACCGTGCCCAGCAACTGCCCCTCGGCCACGGTCTCGCCGACCCCGACGGCCGGGGCCCAGAAGCCCGCGTCCGCGCAGCGCAGCCACAGGAAACGGCGCAGGTAGGCCGGGCCTGGGCCGGCCGCGGCGGACCCCCCGGCCTCGGCCATGCCGAGCTGGGCCAGCACCCGGTTGAGGCCGCGGACGTGCTTGGCCACCGCGGCCGGCTCGACCAGGCCGCACTGGCCGGCTTCGGCGATGATGGCCGGGATGCCCAGCCCGGCCGCGGCCGCGCTGGTGGTGCCGCCCACGGCCCGGTCCGGGCCGGGCTCCTGGCGGATCACGTAGCCCAGGCCGTAGGCGGTGGCCAGGTCGCGGGCGCGGGCCTCGGCCGCCCCGGCGTCGTAGAGCGCGAACGGTTCCAGGGCCTCGACCAAGTCCCCGGCGTGCACGTCGATCACCGCGTCCGATCCGGTGATCAGCTCCCGGAACACCGCGTCGGCCAGGCGCTCGCTGAACGTGCCGTCCGGGTCGCCGGGGAAGCAGCGGTTGAGGTTCTTGCCGTCGTCCGGGGTCACGAACGGGGTCCGGGACCGGAACGAGGTCAGGTTGAGCACCGGCACCGCGGTCACCCGGCCGCGCAGCCCGCCGGTGGCCGCCAGCTCCCGGGTCCACTGCCGGACCGCGGCCATCGGCGCGTACTCGCAGCCGTGCACCCCGGCCAGCACGGTCAGCCGCGGCCCGTCCTGGTCGCCGGTCAGCTCGATCACTGGCGTGGCCGCGCCGGCCAGGTCGAGCGTGCGGTACTTCACCGTGGTCGCCATCGCTGGGTGCTCCCTCTCTTGGTGGTCAAGCGGTCGGTGGGCAACGAGCCGGTCAGGTGCCGAGCAGGCGTTCGGCCGCCGCGGCCGTCCGCAGCAGCGCCCGGTCCCCGCCCCGGCGGCCGGCCAGCTGCAGGCCGGCGGGCAGGCCCTGGATCGGGACCGGCAGCGAGACCGCCGGGTGGCCGGTCAGGTTGTAGGGGCCGGTGAAGCGGCCTTCGCCGTGCTCGGTGTCGGTCCCGAACGGCGGGTCCTGTTCCGGTGCCGGGTAGCCGACGGTCGGGCTGGCCAGCGCGGTCACCCCGGCCAGGCTGCCGTCGATGGCCGCGGCCAGCTCAGCCGCCTCGGCCCGGGCTGCGGCGTACTGCTGGTCGCTGACCCGGGCGCCGAAGCCCAGCAACGCCCGCGTGCCCGCGGCGTACCGGCTCTGGTCCCGGCCGCGGTGGACCGCGGCGGCCTCCCGGGCCACGATCGTGGCCAGCGTGTCCTCCCACTCCCGCAGCCGGTCCAGCCAGGGCGCGGTCAGCTCCCGGATGTCCCAGCCGCCCGCGGCCAGCTGGTCCAGCGCGGCCCGGATCGCGGCCCGCACCTCGGGGGTCACCGACGGGTCGGCCAGCTGCTGGGGGAGCAGGCCGAGCACCGGGCCGGACTCCGGCCACCGTTCCGCGCCGGCGCCCCCTCCGCCCGCCGCCGGGCCGCCCGCCACCCCGGTGCCCGCCATCACCTCGAACATCGCCGCCGCCCCGGCCACGTCCGCGGTGAGCGTGCCCGCGTGGTCACAGCTGGGCGCGAGCGGGAACACCCCGTCGACCGGGACGGCCCCGAACGAGGGCTTGAACCCCACAACCCCGCAGTAGGCGGCCGGGATCCGGATCGACCCGCCGGTGTCGGTGCCCACGGCCAGGTCACACACGCCCGCCGCGACCAGGGCCGCCGACCCGCCCGAGGAACCGCCCGAGGTGCGCGACCGATCGCGCGGGTTGCGGGTGTCCCCGATGTCCGGGTGGGCGAACCCGGCCGCGTACTCCAGGCACTGGCTGGCCGCCAGCACCTCCCCGCCGGCCGCCCGGATCCTGGCCACCAGAACCGCGTCCTCTCGGGCCGGAGCCGGATCACTGGCCGGGCTGCCACAGCGAGTCGGCAGCCCCGCCACCGCGACAATGTCCTTGATCGCCACCGCCCGCCCAGCCAGCGGCGCGCCCGCCCCGGCCCCCGGCGGATCGACTACCGGGGCCACCGCCGCCACCGCGTTGAGCGGCCGCCCCCGCCGTTCCAGCCGCTCATAAGCGGCCAGCAACTCCAGATTGGCGTCCCCGGCCGCCCGCCGCCCGCGCCCGATCCCGTCCAGCACCTCGGCCACCCGCGCCACCAGGGGCCCCTCCGTGCCCCGCAACGCCTCCGCCAGCCGCCGGGCGCCCCCCGGGTCCCCGTTCACCCCAGCATCCTCGTCAGCCCCGTACGCACTGGTCGACGCCACGGCCCCCAACTGGGACGACAGCGCGTCCAGCAACGGCCGCCACCGAGCCTCGGAGCCGACCTCGGCCACCGGGCACCCACGCACCCGGGCCAGCGCCGTCGCCGCGAGCCGGTCGTCGTGACTCATCAGCACCTCGCGCCCCTCATGTACCAGCCGAAAACCAGGATGGACCCGGCGGGAACGCTACAACACGTAACCGTCAGAACGAAACGGGCAAGTCTGGATGACTTGGTTACACGTTTGTAAAAGTCCCGTTCCAGGAAAATTTGCCCCTTTACATCCCGCCGCCGGAGCCCCATTGTCGAGGACAAAGGTTTGTCCTCGGCTCAGATCCATGGTCTTGCCTACAAACGGCGGTTGCTGGCCCCTCGGGACCGAAACCACTACCCGTCCTGCGCGCTGTGCGCCCATTACCCCCCGTGACCGTTAACGGTCCTCCCCGGACACCTGAGGGAGCTTTCGTGACTTTCCGATCCACTGCTGTGCGCATCCTGGTGGCGGCCAGCGCACTCGCGGTTCTGGCCGCCTGCGGTTCGTCCGGCTCGTCCTCCTCCTCGTCGGGGAGCTCGGGCGGCAAACCGGTCAGCGGCGGCAACCTGGTCATCGCCCGGACCGCCGACTCCCAGTCGATGAACAACACCACCGTGTTCGACAACGAGTCGATCTGGGTCTTCGAGCAGATCTTCCAGACGCTGTACACGGTCACGCCGAACGGCAAGGGCGTCACGCCCGAGCTGGCCACCTCGTACAAGGTCTCGGCCGACAAGAAGACGTACACCTTCACCCTGCGCAAGGGCGTCAAGTTCTCCAACGGGACGCCGATGACGTCGGCCGACGTGGTGTTCTCGATCGATCAGGCCAAGGCCGCATCCCAGGGCTGGGGCTACATCGACACCGCCATCAAGTCGGTCTCGGCGCCGGACGCGGGCACCGTGGTCATCACCCTGAAGTACCCGTGGGCGCCGCTGCTGGCCGACCTGTCGCTGTTCTCCAACGGCATCGTGCCCAAGAACTACGGCGGCAAGACCGAGACCCAGTTCTACAACGCCCCCATGGGCACCGGCCCATTCAAGTGGGCCTACTGGCACAAGGGCTCGGCCCTCAAGCTGGTCAAGAACACCAACTACTGGGAGCCCGGCAAGCCCTACCTGAACAGCGTGACCTGGACCGACACTCCCAGCGACAACACCCGTGAGCTCCAGCTCAAGGGCGGCCAGTCCCAGATCGACGAGTTCCCGGCCTGGTCCACGGTGGCCACGCTGAAGAGCACCCCGAACGTGGCCCTGCACCTGTTCCCGTCGACCCGGACCGACTACCTGGACATCAACGAGAAGGTCAAGCCGCTCCAGGACGTGCACGTCCGGCGGGCCATCTCCTTCGCCATCAACCGGCAGGCCCTGGTCAAGGCGGTCCTGTTCGGCAACGGCAAGCCGGCCAATTCGCTGTTCCCGCCCCAGGTGCCCTTCTACCAGGCGTCCACCCAGGGCTTGCAGTACAACCTGAGCCAGGCCAAGGCCGAGATGGCCAAGTCCAGCGTGCCCAGCGGCTTCTCGACCACGATCCTGGTCGACTCCGGCAACTCCGACCAGGTCACGGTGGCGACGATCCTGCAGTCCGAGCTGAAGCCGCTCGGCATCAAGCTCAAGATCCAGCAACTCGACCCGAACACGGTGAACACCAACCAGCAGGCGCTCAAGTACGACCTGACCCTGACCTACTGGACGATGGACATCCCCGACCCGGACGAGCTGGCCACCTTCGGCGTCGACCCGACGGCCGGCTCCAAGTCCTTCTTCACCGCCTACAACAACCCGACCGTGGTCAAGGACGTGCACGCGGCCGAGCAGACCCTGTCCACCTCCAATCGCCAGTCGCTCTACAACACGATCCAGTCCGATGCGGCGGCCGACGCCTTCATGGGCTTCCTCTACTACTCGCCCTACGCCTACGCCACCACCACCAGCGTGCACGGCTTCGCCGTCACCCCGCTCGGCAACTACCACCTCGAAAACGTCTGGCTCAGTAAGTAACGGCAGGCAGCGGAAAGGCGGCCGCTCATGGGGCGGATGGCGTTCGTCGGCCGAAGGTTGCTGCAGCTCGTACCGGTGGCCTTCGGCGTGACGTTCATCGTGTTCTTCATGGTCCACCTGATCCCGGGCAACCCAGCCCTGAGCATCCTGGGGATCCACGCGACGCCCAAGGCGATCGCCATCCTGCACCAGGAGTGGGGGCTCAACCGCCCACTGTGGGATCAGTACTGGCTGTTCCTGGACCGGCTCTTCCACGGCAACCTGGGCCAGAGCCTGTACTACGGCCAGTCCACCACCAGCCTGGTGTTCGGTCACCTGGCCCCGACGCTGTGGCTGATCATCTACGCGGCGCTGCTGTCCGTGCTGATCAGCGTGCCGCTGGCCATGACCGCGGCCAGCCGCCAGGGCGGGCTGCGGGACCACGTGGTCCGGGCCGTGCCCCTGCTCGGCCTGGGCATGCCGTCGTTCTGGCTGGCCTTCCTGCTCATCCTGCTGCTCGGGATCGACCTGCACGCCTTCCCGGTCAGCGGGTACGGCAACGGGTTCTTCGGCCACCTGCGGTCGATGTTCCTGCCCAGCCTGACCGCGGCCCTGGCCCTGGCCCCGGTGGTCATCCGCAGCCTGCGGGCCAGCATGCTCACCGTGCTCGGGGCCGACTACATCACCACCGCCCGGTCCAAAGGCGTACCGGGCCCCCGGCTGTTCTTCCGGCACGTGCTGCGCAACGCGGTGATCCCCGCGGTCACCGTGCTGGGCATCAACATCGGTTTCCTGATCGGCAACACCGTGATCATCGAGAACGTGTTCGCCATCCCCGGCGTCGGCCAGCTGATGATCAACTCGATCTTCCAGCGGGACTTCCCGGTGGTGCAGGGCGTGACGCTGGTGTTCGCGGTCCTGGTCGTCCTGATCAATCTGCTGGCCGACATGGCCTACGCGGCCCTCGACCCGAGAGTGCGGTTCGACTGATGAGCACTGTCTCCCTCCCGGCCGGCTCGGGGCCGGGCGCCGCGGTGGTGCCGTCGGCCGCCGAGCGCCGCGCCCGCCGCCGCTGGTACCGGCAGCCCGCGCTGATGGCCGGGATCATCATCATCGGGGTCATCGTCATCGCGGCCCTGGCCGCACCCCTGATCACCTCCTACAACCCCATCACCCAGAACCTGACCGCTTCCTTGCTCGGGCCCAGCGCGCACCACTGGCTGGGCACCGACCAGCTGGGCCGGGACACGTTCACCCGGCTGCTCTACGGGCTGCGGGTCGACCTGCGGATCGCGTTCATCGCGGTGCTGTTCCCGTTCGTGCTGGGCACCGTGCTGGGCAGCCTGGCCGGCTACTTCGGCGGCTGGGTCGACGTGGTGGTGATGCGGTTGGTCGACATCGTGGTCGCGTTCCCGTTCTACGTCCTGGTCATCGCGCTTGTGTTCGTGCTCGGGCCGGGGGAGCGGAGCATCTACATCGCGATCACCACCGTCGGCTGGGTCTCCTACGCCCGGATCGTGCGTGGGGAGATCCTGGTCGCCAAGCGCCAGGAGTACGTGCTGGCCGCCCAGTCCGGGGGCCTGTCGAGCCTGCGCATCATGGGCCGCCACCTGCTGCCGAACGTCATCAGCCAGGCCTTCATTTATGCGATGTCCGACATCGTGCAGGACATCCTGGCCATCGTGACGCTCGGGTATTTCGGACTGGGGGTACCGCCGCCGACCGCCGACCTGGGTTCGATGATCAACGACGGCCAGAACTTCCTGTCCACCCACTGGCAGCTGACCACCATCCCCGGCCTGGCCGTGGTGGTGGTCGGGCTGGGCCTGTCCCTGATTGGCGACGGGCTCGCCGACGTCCTCCGCCCGGGGCAGTCGTGACCGAGCCCATGACCGAGTCACAGACGGGCAATGTGCTCGAAGTCGAAGACCTCCGGGTCCGGATCGCCAGCCGGCGCGGGGTGGTCCGGGCCGTGGACGGGGTCTCGTTCGAGGTGCCCCGGGGCGAGGCGCTCGGCCTGGTCGGGGAGTCGGGGTCCGGCAAGAGCATGACCCTGAAGGCCGTACTGGGCGTGCTGCCGGCCGAGGCGCAGGTGGCCTCCGGGCAGGTCCGGCTGGACGGCACCGACCTGCTCACGCTGGACCAGCACACCCTGAACCGGGTCCGCGGCCCCAAGATCTCGATGATCTTCCAGGAGCCGATGAGCGCGCTGAACCCGGTCATGCGGGTGGGCCAGCAGATCTCCGAGGGACCCCGGATCCACCTGGGTTACAGCCGGGCCAAGGCCCAGGAGCGGACGCTGGAACTGATGCGCCGGGTCGGCATCCCCGACCCGGAGCGCCGCTACCGCGCCTACCCGCACGAGTTCTCCGGCGGCATGCGGCAGCGGGTGATGATCGCCATCGCCCTGTCCTGCGAACCCGAGATCATCTTGTGCGACGAGCCGACCACCGCGCTCGACGTCACCATCCAGGACCAGATCCTGCGCCTGCTGGCCCGGCTCTGCCAGGAGTCCGGGGTCAGCCTGGTCTTCGTCACCCACGACCTGCCGGTGGTGGCCCAGGTCTGCCAGCAGGTGGCGGTGATGTACGGCGGCCAGATCGTGGAGCAGGGCGACGTCCGCGACGTGCTGCTCGATCCCCGCCACCCGTACACGCTGGGCCTGGTCCGGTCCGCGCCCGACGTCGAGTACGTGCAGGACTCGCTGCGCCCCATCCCCGGGGCGCCGCCGAGCCTGATCGATCCGCCCGACGGGTGCCGGTTCCATCCCCGCTGCGACTTCGTCGAGGACGACTGCCGGACCGGCACGGTGGCGCTGCGGCTGCTGGCCGGTGACCGGGCCACCCGCTGCCTGCACTCCGAGCGTTGCCAGCAGGCCCTGGCCGCCGATCGGGCCGCCCAGTGAACGCGCCCCAGACCCCGGAGGAGTCCGTGACCGCGGAGAACCCGGCTGCCCCCGCGGCTGAGCCGTTGCTGACCGCCCGCGACCTGGCCGTCTACTTCCCGGTCTTCTCCAAGCTGGTGGCGCGGCTGCACCATGTGGAACGGCTGCTGCGGGCGGTAGACGGGGTCGATCTGGAAGTCCGCCGGGGCGAGGCGCTGGCCCTGGTCGGCGAGTCCGGCTCGGGCAAGTCCACCCTGGCCCTGGCCCTGGCCGGGCTGCAGCCGGTCGATCACGGCCAGATTCAGCTCGAAGGCCGCGTGCTGCCGTCCCACCGGTCGCGGGACGACCGGCGCCGCATCCAGATGGTGTTCCAGGACCCGTACTCATCGCTCAACCCGCGGCTGACCGTGGGCAGCATGCTCGGCGAACTGCTGCGGGTGCACCACGTGGTGCCCCGCGACCAGGTGCGTTCGGTCAGCGCCGACCTGATCCGGCTGGTCGGCCTGGACGAGGGCGCGCTCGGCGCCTACCCGCGCCAGTTCTCCGGCGGCCAGCGGCAGCGGGTGGCCATCGCCCGCGCGCTGGCCCTGCGGCCGGAGATCCTGGTCGCCGACGAGCCAGTGTCGGCGCTGGACGTCAGCGTCCAGGCCACCATCCTCAACCTGCTCCGTGACCTGCGCCAGGAGCTGGGCCTGACCCTGCTGCTGATCTCGCACAACCTGGCCGTGGTCCGGCACCTGTGTGACCGGGTGGCCGTCATGTACCTGGGCCGCATCGTCGAGGTGGCCCCGACCGAGCAGTTGTTCCGCGACCCGCGCCACCCCTACACCCGGGGCCTGCTGGCCGCGATCCCGCGCCTGGCCAGCAACACGGCCGGCGATCCGGCCGGGGAGGCCGGCCCACCCGCGCTGGTCGGGGACCCGCCCAGCCCACTCAACATCCCGGCCGGCTGCCGGTTCCGGACCCGGTGCCCGATCGCCCAGCCCCGGTGCGAGCGGGAGGACCCGGCCCTGGTCAACGGGCCGGGCGAGCCCGGGCACCTGGCCGCCTGCCACTACGCTTTCACTCCGGTGCCCGCAACCACGTCCGCCCCGACCGTCCCGGAGCAAGCATGAAGGTTTTTCTGTCCAGCGACATGGAGGGCACGGCCGGGGTCGTGGACTGGGCCCAGTGCGTCGGCGACGGCCCGGAAGCGGTCGCGGGCCGGCGGCTGCTGCTGGCCGAGGTCAACGCGGCCATCGAGGGCGCCGTGGCCGGCGGGGCCACCGAGATCGTGGTCAACGACTCGCACTCCACCATGCGCAACCTGCCGCCCGACGCCCTGGCTGGCCAGGCATCTTATATTTCCGGCAGCCACAAGCCGCTCTACATGATGCAGGGGCTGGACGGCAGCTTCGACGCCGTGCTGTTCGTCTCCTACCACGGCTCGATCGGGGCCCCGGCCGGGCTGTCCCACACCTACAACCCGCGCGCGGTCTCCGAAGCCCGGCTGGACGGGGTGGTGACCGGCGAGGCCGGCATCAACGCCCTGGTGGCTGCCCACTACGGTGTGCCGGTGGTGCTGGTCACCGGCGACCGGGTCGCCTGCGAGGAGACCGCGGCCCTCATCCCCGGCGTGCACTCGGCGGTGGTCAAGGAACCGGTCAGCCGGATCGCCGCGCACAGCCTGCACCCGGAACGGGCCTGTGACCTCATCTTCCAGGCTGCGGAAGCGGCGGTCCGCGGCGCGGCCGGCGCGTCACCGCCCCCGCTGAGCCAGGCCGTGCTCGAGGTGGACGTGCGCACCACCGACATCGCCGAGGCGGCCAGCTGGGTCCGTGGCGTGGAGCGCACCGGCCCCCGGCAGCTGCGCTTCAGCGGCGACGACCCGCTGGCCACCTTCCGTTCGTTCTGCGCGTCGATCCTGCTGACCCGCACCGTCGCCGAGACCGTGTGACCGCGCCGCCGCCCGTCCCGGCCCCACGTAAGGCCGGGCGCCGCGCTTCCCGGCTGGTCGACATCGCCGAGGCGGTCGGCGTGCACACCTCCACCGTGTCCCGGGTGCTCAACGGCGACCCGGCCCAGTCGGTGCGGCCGGAGATCTACGAGAAGATCTGGCGCACCGCCCGGCAGCAGGGCTACCGGCCCAACGCGCTGGCCCGGGCGCTCAAGCGGCGGCACACCGGTGCACTGGCCTTCGTCATCCCGCTGCTGCGCAACCCGATCTGGGTCCGGCTCCAGCGCGGTGCCCTGCAGCGGGCCAGCGAGCGCGGCTACGCGGTCATGATCATCGAAGACGAGGTGGACGAGGCGCAGCCGCCGGCCACCTACCGCTACCTGGTCGACGAGAGCCGCGCCGACGGCCTGCTGCTGGCCACGTCGCTGCGGATCCCGGCCCATACCGAAGGCAGCGCCCATGGGCTGCTGGCCGTGCCGCACGTGTACGTGAACCGGCGCGGTCCCGAGCGCGGCAACGATGTGGTCATGGACGAGCCGGCCGCGGTGCGGCTGTTCCTGGATCACGTGGCCGCGCTGGGGCACCAGCGGGTGGCGCTCATCGACGGCCCGGTCGAGATCGACACCGTGCACCGGCGGGCCCTGGCCGCCCGGCGGGCCTGCGCCACCCGGGACCTGCATCTCACCGTGCTGCACGCCGACGTCACCGAGGAAGGCGGCTGGGAGGCCGCCCAGCGGCTGCTCCGCCGCGGCAGTACACCCGACGGGGTGGCCGGCGGCACCCTGCCCACGGCCTGCGCGGTCGGCAGCCTGAACCAGCTGTTCGGCGTGATGGCCGCCCTGCGGGGCGCCCGTCTGCCCGTGCCCGAGGCCATGTCCCTGGTCAGCCTGGACGAGGATGAGTGCCTGGCCTTCCTCGACGTCCCCGTGACCAGCGTGGCCATGCCCCTGGCCGAACTGGGCAGCGCCGCCGTCGACGCCCTGATCGCCCGCATCGAAGCCCAGGACCCGGTGACCGCCGCCGACGTGATGATCCGCGAGCCCATGAGCCTGGTGCACCGGGATTCGGTGGCCCGGCCCCCCGGAGCCGGGTTATGGACGGCGTCACGCGCATCCGCCCCGCCACCCCGGCTGACCTGCTTGCCCTGCAGGACATCGAGCGCTCAGCCGGCCAGGCGTTCCGCGCCATCGGCATGCCCGAGATCGCCGACGACGCCCCGTTCACCATCGAAGAGCTGACCCGCTACCAGCAAGCCGGCCTGACCTGGGTCACCGCCAACCCCGACGACCACCCCATCGCCTACCTGGTCGCCGACCCCGTCGACGGCAACCTCCACATCGAGCAGGTCTCCGTCCACGCGGATTACGCGCACCAGGGCATGGGCCGCGCCCTCATCGAGCACGCCGCCTCGGTCGCGCGGGCCGCCGCTCAGCCGGCGCTGACCCTGACCACCTTCACCGAGGTCCCCTGGAACGCCCCCTACTACCAGCGCCTCGGCTTCCGCCCCCTCCCGGAATCCGAGGTAACCCCCGGCCTCCTGGCCATCCGCCACGCCGAAGCGGCCCACGGCCTGGACCGCTGGCCCCGCCTCTCCATGCGCCGCGACCTCTAG
>DASXJM010000489.1:0-4595 GCA_036497405.1 Streptosporangiaceae bacterium
GGCGGGTATCCGACGAACTGGCCGGCCGATCCGGCCCGGTGGCTGACCCCGGACGGCATCGCCTGCGCGTGGGTGGCCAGCACGGCCACGGAGCCGGTCGCGGGTCATCTGATCCTGCGGCGGCCGGACGGCGACCCGGCCGCGGAGCGAGCGGCCGAGGTGAGCCGGCTGTTCGTGGCCCCGGCGACCCAGCGGCAGGGCGTGGCGCAGGCGCTGCTGGACCAGGCGATCGGCTGGGCCAGCGCGAACGGGCTGGACCTCGTGCTGGACGTGACCGATGAGCTGCGGGCCGCCCGGGCTCTCTACCAGCGGGCGGGCTTCCAGCTGACCGGAACGACGGTCGCGGACTGGACCACACCCGGCGGGCAGCCGGTCACGCTCCACCGGTACGTGCGGTCTTACAGGTCGTCCTCGCCGCGGGTGGGCTCGAAGTAGCGGTCGTCTTCGCGGATGGTGGCGTCGTCGGCGGCGGCGGCCCGCTTCTCCTCGTCGACCCGGGGGTCGTCGTGCCCGGGGGGCCGCAGCCACGGGCTGACCCCCACGAGCGGCCCGCCGCGGCTGTTCCGCCAGGCCAGCAGCAGGGCTATGACCCCGACCACCAGCACGATGAAGCCGGCGATGTTCACGTTGATGCCGGGGATGGCGCTCGACGTGACGGCGAACGCGAAGATCGCGCCGATCGCGATCGCCACCAGAGCCGGGCCAACACGGAGGTTCATGACAAGTAGGTACCCAGTTTTCGCGGCCGGGCCCGCACCCGGGCCCGGCCGCGAGAGATCCTAGGGCTCGGCGCCCTCGGTGACCGGCGTCCGCTCCGGCTGGCGGTCGGCGTGGCCGGGCCACCAGGCCCGGTTGCCGATCAGCGCGGTCAGGCTGGGCGAGAAGAACATCGCCATCACGAACGCGGCCAGCGCGATTCCGGCCGCGACCGCGAACCCGACCTGCTCCAGGATCGTGTTGCCGGCCAGGGTCAGCGATGCGAACGTGCCGGCCAGGATCAGGCCGGCCGCCCCGATCGTCGGCCCCGACTGCCGGATGGCGTGCGCGGCCGCATCGTGCGGGCTCATCCCGGATCTGGCTTCCTCCCGCAATCGCGCGATCATGAGGATGTTGTAGTCGGTGCCCAGGGCCACCACGAACAAGTACATGTAGATCGGCAGCAGGAACACCAGGCCCGCCTGGCCGGACAGGTTCTGGAACACCAGGACCGTGGCCCCCAGGGTGGCGGCGAAGCCCAGCCCCACCGAGACCATCAGGTACCACGGGGCGACCGCGCTGCGCAGCAGCAGTCCCAGGATGAGCAGGATGATCACCGCCGCCACCGGGAACACCACCGCGTAGTCGTGGTTGACCGCCCGCTGAATGTCGGCGAACACTGCGGTGGTCCCGCCGACCAGCGCGAACGTGCCCGCTGGGGCGGCCGCGTGCGCGTCCGGCCGCAGCTGGTTCTTGAGTACGTTGACGGCGGTGGTGGAGTCCGGGTTGTAGGACAGGGTCACGGTGTACTCGGCGGTGGCCTTGTCCTGGCTCACGGTGGGCGCGGCCACCGCGCCCACGCCCGGCATGGTCTTGAGCTTGGTCCCGTAGGCCGTGAGCTCCGACGACGACAGCGAACCGGAGTTGGCGTGCAGGTAGATCTGGGTCGGGTCGGTCGCGCCCGGCGGCAGCCCCTTCTCCAGGGTCTTCAGCGCGGTCACCGACTCGGCGGTGGACGAGATCCCGGCCGAGGCCAGGTCGAACGTGGGCTTGAAGTTGAACGCCCCGGCCCCCAGGGCGATCAGGATCAGGCCGGAGATGAGGGCGAACACCGCGGGCCGCTTCCCGACGGCCCGGCCGACGGCGGCGAACCGGGCCCCCTTCGGCTCCCGCTTCCAGGCCTTGGACGGCCAGAACACCCGCGGGCCCAGCAGCGACACCACCGCCGGGACCAGGGTCAGCCCGGAGATCAGGGTGACGGCCACCGCGATGGCCAGCGTCGGCCCCAGCGAGCGGAACAGGCTCAGGGTCGACAGCAGCAGGGCCAGGAACGCGACGATGACCACCCCGGCCGCCGAGGCGATGACCTCGCCGACCCGGTGCACCGCGTTGATCATCGCCTGTTTGGGGTCGTCACCGAGGCGCAGTCGTTCCCGGTAGCGGAACATCAGGAACAAGATGTAGTCGGTCCCGATCCCGAACAGGACCACGATCAGCAGCGTGGTCACCGAGTTGTCCGCGTTCAGGTGCAGCGCGGAGTTGACGTCGGCGATCAGGCCGATCGCGACCTCGGCCACCACTCCGATCACGATCAGCGGGAGCACCGCGATGATCGGGGCGCGGAAGATCAGTAGCAACAGGACCAGGATCAGGATCAGCGTGGCCAGGAAGACGATCTGCTCCGCCTTGTTGCCGGACTGCTGGCTGTCCAGTTGCTGGGCCGCGGTGCCGGTCACGCCTTCGGACAGACCACTGTTCTGCATCAGCGGTTTGATGTCGGCCCGCAGCACCTTGATCGCGTTGCCGGCGTTGTTGTTGTCGGCGTTGACCACGTTGTTGTTCATCGCGACCAGGGCCGGCTGCACCAGCTTGTTGGACGAGGGCTGGCCGGCCTTGATGCCCAGGATGTTCTTGATGTGCTTGGCGTTCAGGGCGGCCGACACCGAGGCCACCTTGGCCGCGTCGGCGCTGGTCAGTTTCCCGCCGTCGGCCCGGGCGAACACGATGATGGCCGCGTCCGCGGTCACGTTGCCCGCCTGCGGGAACGCCTTGTCCTGCAGGCTGGACGCGCGGATCGACTCGTAGCTGCTGGGCAGGAAGCTGGACTCGTTACTGGTGGTGGGCAGGGCCGGCGCGGTCGCGATGATCGCCACCGCGGCCACCACCCAGAGCGCGATCACCCGCCACGGATGCCGCACCACCATTCGTCCCAGCCCGGCGAAGAAGCCGCCGCCCCCGCGATCCGGATCCCCCTCCGAACTCACCGTTTCGCGCCCCTGCGTCCCCGTCGTGTTGGACACGTACCCGTCCCTCTCCACTGATGGCCTTCGGCTCACGCACAGGATGCCGCATCCCGGCAGTCACCGCATAACGCGTTTCCGGGTCGGCGCGAGCCCGGCGTGAGCTGCCGGAAGCCTAGCGTGAGCCCGTTGGCCGCCCCAAACTTTGTCCGGCAAAGTTTTGCTGGTTAGACCTTGCTTTGCGCGACAAAGCGGGGTTTACTTTGTCTCATAAAGCTCGATGTGACAAAGGAAACATCCGAGGAGGGATCATGAGCACCACGATGACGGACAACGGCCGCGACTTCGATCCGCAGCAGGCGGCGACCCTGCTGAACCAGACCACCCGGCAGGCCCGGCGCGAGCTCGACCCCTACCCGGTGTGGCAGCTGGCGACCCGGGCGGCCACCGCCCTGATCGGCTACGGCGCGGTCTGGCTGAGCGTCCGCGGACAGCATCCGTACCTGTATCCCACGGCCGCGGTCGCGCCGGTCGGCGTCGTGATCGGGGCGATCAACCTCACCGTGGTCACGGTCACCCGTAAGCACGCCACCGCCGGGGTGACCGGGCGGTCCCGTCTGCGGCCCGCCGAAATCGCGATCATCACCGGGGTCATGGCCGCGGTGGTCGCGGTCCTGATCGGGCTGATCAGCGCCGGGGTGAGCCACGGGATCGTCTACGGCCTCTATCCGGCCTCGGTCCCGCTCATCGCGGGCGGCCTGACCTGGGCGGCCATCATGGCCAAGCGGGGCGACCGGCCGGAGGCGGTCCGGGCGGCCGGCATCGCCGTGGTCGGAGTGGCCGCGCTCCTGGCCGGACCGGCCACGGCCTGGCTGGTCTGCGCGGTGGGCGTGTCCGCCGTCCTGCTGGCCGGCGCGGCGCTCACGGCCCGGCGCCAGCGCGCTTGATGGTGACGGCCATGACCGACATCGGATTCGATCCGGTGATGCACGAACCGGAGCGGCTGCGGATCGCCGCGACGCTGGCGGCCCTGCCCGCCGGCGACGCGGTGTCGGTCAGCCGGCTGCGGGACCTGACCGGGCTTCCCCCAGCTCGCCTGGACTCTGGTCTGGGCGAGCTGGGCCGGGCCGGGTACGTGCACACGGACCACAGGGGCGGCGATGTCACCGGGGCCATCGCCGCCCTCACCGGCCGGGGCCGGGACGCCCTCGACCGGTACGCCACCGCTCTCCGCGAGCCGCGGCGACCAGGACCGGACGTGCGCGCGGGCGAGGCTGACCGGACCGCGGCCGCGGCGGCCCTGGCCGAGCACTACGCGCAGGGCCGGCTGACCTTCGATGAATTCAGCCTGCGCCTCGAGGCCACGCTGACCGCCAGGACCCACGGCCAGCTGGCCCGGGCGGCTCAGGATCTGCCGGGCTGAGGGCGTAGGTTCGACGGCGTGGACACCTCACCGGCGGCGGACGACGGCCCCGTCTTCGCGCTCAACCTGTTCGACCTGGCCGGCAACGACGAGTACCTGGCTTACTCGCGGCGGTCGGCCCGGGAGGTGGCCGCGCACGGCGGGCGGGTGGTGGCCCTCGGCCGGTTCCGGGAGGCGGTCACCGGCGACGCCGAACCGCGGCAGGTCATGATCCTGGTCGAATGGGAGTCCCGGGC
>DASXJM010000490.1:0-5401 GCA_036497405.1 Streptosporangiaceae bacterium
TACCAGCTGTCCGGTGGCCAGCAGCAGCGGGTCGGCGTGGCCCGGGCCCTGGCCGCGGACCCGCCGGTGCTGCTGATGGACGAGCCGTTCAGCGCGGTCGACCCGATCGTCCGGGCCACCCTGCAGGACGAGCTGATCCGGCTGCAGGCCGAGCTGCACAAGACCGTGGTCCTGGTCACCCACGACGTCGAGGAAGCGATCAAGGTCGGCGACCAGGTCGCGGTGTTCTACCCGCACGGCAAGATTGCCCAGCTGGACACCCCGCAGCACCTGCTGGGGGCGCCGTCGGACGAGTACGTGGAGAACTTCCTCGGCTTCGACCGCGGCATCCGCCGCCTGGCCTTCTTCTCGGCCGGCGAGCTCGACCTGGAGACCGGGACCGTGCTGGCCGAGGACACCACCGTGGACGCGGCCCGGGCCGCGGCCCAGCAGGCCGGGGAGGCCTGGGTGCTGGTCACCGCGGGCGACCACCGGCCCAAGGGCTGGATCGCGGTCTCGGACCTGGAGGGCCAGGCCGGAGCGCTCGGCACGCTGTCGATGGCCCCGTACGGGCACACGTTCCAGGTCGGCCGGGACTCACTGCGGGCCGCGCTGGACGCCACCGTGCTGTCCCGCACCGGCCGCGCCGTCGGCGTGGACGCCGATGGCCGGGTGCAGGGCATCACCACCTACGAGCGGCTCCGGGCCGCGATCCAGACCGCCGAGGAAGCCGGGTTGCGCGACCCGGACCAGCCGGCGTTCCGGGAGGGACGGGCCAATCCGGCCGCCGAGGCCGTCGAGGACGCCGAGGCCCAGCCCGCGGGTGAAGGGGCGCGTCCCTCGTGAGCTGGGCCTGGCAGAACCGCGATCTGGTCGGCCACTACCTGGGCCAGAACGTCTACATCGCGCTGCTGCCCGTCCTGTTCGGCATCATCGTGTCCGTGCCGGTCGGGGTCATCTGTGTCCGCTACAAGTGGACGTGGCCGCCGATCCTGAGCCTGACCAGCATCTTCTACGCGCTGCCGTCGCTGGCGCTGTACACGGTGCTGATCGCCTACACCGGGCTGACCGACTGGACCGTGATCATCCCGCTGACGCTGTTCTCGCTGTCGGTGCTGATTCCGAACGTGGTCGACGGGCTCCGGTCCGTGCCGCGCCCGGTCGAGCAGGCCGCGGTGGCCATGGGCTTCAGTTCGCTGCGCCGCACCCTGCAGGTGGAGCTGCCGCTGGCCGTCCCGGTCATCATGGCGGGCCTCCGGGTGGCCACCGTGTCCAGCATCAGCCTGGTCAGCGTGGGCCAGCTGATCGGCACCGGCGGGCTCGGCTACCTGTTCACCGACGGCGAGCAGCGCGACTTCACGACCGAGATCTACGTCGGCCTGGTCCTGATCATCGTGCTGGCCCTGGTCCTCGACGGCCTGCTGGTGCTGGCCCGCCGCTGGCTGACGCCGTGGGAGCCGCGCCGCTCGCGGCAGGAACGCCGCCGGGCGGCGACCGGGGCCCCGCAGGGCACCGGCGCCGTCCCGGTCGGGCATCACGGCGGCCACGGCGGCCACGGCGGCGGCGGCCACGTCGGAGTGGGGCACTAGTGAGTTACTTCAACTTCGCCTGGCAGTGGCTGACGTCGTCGGCGAACTGGCACGGTTCGGACGGCATCCCGGAGCGGCTGTTGCAGCACCTGGAGTACACCGGGATCGCGCTGGCCATCGCGTTCGTCATCGCGGTACCGGTCGGCCTGGCCATGGGCCACTACCGCCGGGGCGGGTTCGCCGTGGTCACGGTGGCCAACTTCGCCCGGGCCCTGCCCACCCTGGGCCTGCTGGTGCTGATCTTCGTGCTCACCTCCGGGTCGTTCGTGTCCTGGCTGATCCCGCTGGCCTTCCTGGCTATCCCGCCCATGCTGGTCAACACCTACGAGGGTGTGCTCGGGGTGGACCGGGAGCTGACCGACGCGGCCCGCGGCATGGGCATGACCGAGTGGCAGATCCTGCGCAAGGCCGAGATCCCGGTCGCGCTGCCCCTGATTCTCCTGGGCGTCCGCACGTCGGCGATCCAGGTGGTAGCCACCGCCACCATCGCGGCCTACATCGGCCTGGGCGGGCTGGGCCGCTACATCATCGACGGCCTGGCCCGGTCCGAATACAACGTGGTGGCCGGCGGGGCCGCGGTCATCGTCGTCCTCGCCTTGGCCGTCCAGGGACTGTTCATGCTGCTCAGGGTGCTCATCGTCCCGGTGGGTCTGCGCAAGCAGGCGCAGACTTCCTGATACCGTCTTTCCCGGTCAGAATTGAAGGGAACAACCCTCATGTTTCATAAGAAAACTGCCGCGGTCGGCCTGGCCGCCGTGGCCTGTGTCGCCGTGGCCGCCTGCTCCAGCAGCGGCGGCGGCAGCAAATCCGGCGGGGGCTCGTCGAACCCGCTGTCCGGCTCGGCGTCCAGCGGCACGGTGGTGGTCGGCTCGGCCAACTTCCCCGAGGACGAGCTGCTGGCCCAGATCTACGCCGACGCCCTGCAGTCGGCCGGGGTCAAGGTGTCGACCAAGCTCAACATCGGGGCCCGCGAGGTCTACTACCCCGAGCTGACCAAGGGCGCGATCTCGGTGATCCCCGAGTACAACGGGGCGCTGCTGACCACGTCGGTCGACACCAGCAGCAAGGCCACCAGCACCGCCGAGGTCAACGCGGCCCTCAAGGCCAAGCTGCCCAGCACGGCCACGATCCTGAACTCCTCGGCCGCGCAGGACAAGGACTCGATCACCGTCACCCAGGCCAACGCGACCAAGTACCACCTCAAGTCGATCTCCGACCTGTCCTCGGTGGCCAAGACCTGGGTCATCGGCGGCCCGTCAGAGTTCAAGACCCGCGCCGACGGCATCGTCGGCCTGAAGAACGTCTACGGCCTGACCTTCAAGTCGTTCTCGCCCCTGGACGAGTCCGGCCCGATCACCATCTCCGCCCTCAAGAGCGGGAAGGTCCAGGCGGCCGACATCTTCACCACCACGCCCCAGATCATCAGCGACAAGTTCGTCTCGCTGGCCGACCCGAAGAACATGTTCGCGGCCCAGAACGTGACGCCGCTGGTCTACAAGAAGGCGGCCAGCGCCAAGGTCATCAGCACGCTGAACGCGGTGTCGGCCAAGCTGACCACCGCCGAGCTGCTGGAGATGGACAAGCAGCTGACCATCAACCACGCCAGCTACACCACGGTGGCCAGCAACTTCATTTCTCAGCAGGGACTCAAGTAACCGAGTGAGGCAGGGGTTGCTCCCGGCCCGGACAGGCGATCATTGTGACCATGGGCAATGAAACCTCCGGGCCGGGAGCGGGCCCCCGGCCGGTCCGCGCCCCGCGCGGCACCAGCCTCAGCTGTCAGGGGTGGCCTCAAGAGGCCGCCCTGCGGATGCTCATGAACAACCTCGATCCCGAGGTGGCCGAGCATCCGGACCAGCTGATCGTCTACGGCGGCTCGGGCCGGGCCGCCCGCAGCTGGCCGGCCTTCGACGCCATCGTCCGGTCCCTGCGCGACCTCAAGGGCGACGAGACCCTGCTGGTCCAGTCGGGCAAGCCGGTCGGCATCGTGCAGACCCACGTGTGGGCGCCCCGGGTCCTGATCGCCAACTCCCATCTGGTCCCGGAGTGGGCCACCTGGGAGGAGTTCCGGCGCCTGGAGGCGCTCGGCCTCACCATGTACGGCCAGATGACCGCCGGATCCTGGATCTACATCGGCACCCAGGGCATCCTCCAGGGCACCTACGAGACGTTCGCGGCCGTGGCCGCCAAGCGGTTCGGCGGCACGCTGGCCGGCACCATCACCCTGACCGCCGGGCTGGGCGGCATGGGCGGGGCCCAGCCGCTGGCCGTGACCATGAACGGTGGCGTGGCCCTATGCGTCGAGTGCGACCCGTCCCGGATCCGGCGCCGCATCGAGCAGGGCTACCTGGACGTGGCCGCCGACGGCACCGACGACGCCATCCGCCGGGCCGTCGCGGCCCGGGACGCGGGTGAGCCGCTGTCGATCGGGCTGCTCGGCAACGCCGCCGACGTGCTGCCCGCCCTGCTGGCCGCGGGCTTCCCGGCCGACGTCGTGACCGACCAGACCTCGGCCCACGACCCGCTGAGCTACCTGCCCCAGGGCGTGGCCTTCGAGGATATGGAGGCGCTGCGGGCCGAGGACCCGGCCGGGTTCACCCGCCGGGCCGAGGCGTCCATGGCCGCTCACGTCGAGGCCATGGTCGGGTTCATGGACGCTGGCGCCGAGGTGTTCGACTACGGCAACTCGATCCGCGGCGAGGCCGAGCGGGCCGGCTACCAGCGGGCGTTCGCCTTCCCCGGCTTCGTGCCCGCCTACATCCGGCCGCTGTTCTGCGAGGGCAAGGGGCCGTTCCGGTGGGCCGCGCTGTCGGGGGACCCCAAGGACATCGCGGCCACCGACGCCGCCGTGCTCGACCTGTTCCCCGAGAACGAGTCGCTGGCCCGCTGGATCCGGCTGGCCCAGGAGAAGGTGCACTTCCAGGGGCTGCCCGCGCGCATCTGCTGGCTGGGCTATGGCCAACGCAACCTGGCCGGGGTCCGGTTCAACGAGCTGGTCGAGCGGGGCGACATCAGCGCGCCGATCGTGATCGGCCGTGACCACCTGGACACCGGCTCGGTCGCCTCGCCCTACCGCGAGACCGAGGCCATGGCCGACGGGTCCGACGCCATCGCCGACTGGCCGATCCTCAACGCGCTGGTCAACGCGTCCTCGGGGGCGTCCTGGGTCAGCGTGCACCACGGCGGCGGGGTCGGCATCGGCCGGTCCATCCACGCCGGCCAGGTCTGCGTGGCCGACGGCACCGCTTTGGCCGCGGCCAAGCTGGAACGGGTACTGACCAACGACCCGGGCACGGGTATCTTCCGCCACGTCGACGCGGGCTACGAGATCGCCGAACGGGTCGCGACCGACCGCGGGGCCCAGATCCCGATGACCCCGGGCTCGACCTCATGAACAGCCCCACCAGCCCCACCAGCCCCACGAGTCACAGCAGCTCCACCAGTCTCAGCAGTCTCAGCAGCCCCACCAGTCACAGGGGCCTCAGCAGGCCCGGCCGACGATGAAGGGTCCAGGACGCGCCGGGCACGCGCCGCACGGTCCCGCGGCCGCGGGTCCCGGCCGCGGCGGGCACGGGCCGCCGGTGCCTACTGGCGGCCCGCCCGGCTCGACCGGTCCCGCCCGCCCGGGGCCGGACCCGGATGCGGGAGCGGAGCGGGCGACCCGGCGCTGGCACGCCGAGCTGGCCTGGCTACCCGGGACCGGGGTCCAGCGCGACGTGCTGATCGAGGCGGACGGCGACCGGTTCACCGCGGTCACCCCGGACGTGCCGCGGGCCAGCCTGCCCGACGGGACCACCGCCCTGGCCGGCCTGACCATGCCCGGCCTGGCCAAC
>DASXJM010000491.1:0-26500 GCA_036497405.1 Streptosporangiaceae bacterium
GCGGAACTTCCGCACCAACGTGTTCAGCTTCTTCATGGTGACACGACGCCCCACGACCCACCTCCGGCGGCGAAAAGGCCGCCGCAAACACGTCAGTGAAGAGCTCATCCTCAGAAATCTGTAGTTTCTGAGCAGCCCGGCGCCGATGCACGGCCGTTCACCGTCCGGCGGCCACCCGGTCTGTTCAGCATTCCCGTCTCTGTTACCGAGGTGGCCGGTGGTGGCGGGCCGGGCCGGGCTGGCACGATGGCAGCCATGACCGATCGCCGCAGCGACGCGGCCAGCTTCCGGGCCGCTCGCGATCTCCTGCTCCGTCACCGTGCCGACTACGCCGCCGCGCGGGCCGAATTCTCCTGGCCCGAGCTGGGAGAGTTCAACTGGGCACTGGACTGGTTCGACGCGATCGCCGCCGAGCATCCGGACCGGACCGCGCTCCGCATCGTCACCAGCCCGGCCGCGGCCGCCGCGAGCGCCGGGCCGGACGGGGATCACGGCACCCGGATCAGCTACGCCGAGATGGCCCGCCGTTCGGACCAGGTGGCCTGCTGGCTGCGAGAGGTGGGGGTCCGGCGCGGGGACCGGCTGCTGCTCATGCTGGGCAACATCGCCCCGCTGTGGGAGGTCATCCTGGCCGCGATGAAGCTGGGCGCGGTGATCGTGCCGACGTCGACGCTGCTGGGACCGGCCGACCTGGCCGACCGGATCGTCCGGGGTGACGTCCGGCACGTGGTCACGGAGTCGGCCCACGTGCCCAAGTTCCGCGAGGTGCCGGGCGACTGGACCCGGATCGCCGTCGAGCCCACCGTGGGCGGAGTGACCGTTGAGACCGGTGAGGCGCCTGGTGTTGGTGGTGCTGGTGGGCCTGGGGCTTCGGGAGCCGGGGCGGCGCCGGGGGCGTGGCGGGCCTACGCGGACTCCTACGCGGCCAGTACCGAGTTCACCCCGGACGGGGTGACCCGGGCCACCGACCCGCTGCTGCTGTACTTCACCTCCGGTACCACGGCCCAGCCCAAGCTGGTCCAGCACACCCACGCCTCCTATCCGGCCGGGCACCTGTCCACCATGTACTGGATCGGCCTGCAGCCGGGCGACGTGCACCTGAACATCTCCTCCCCCGGCTGGGCCAAGCACGCCTGGAGCAACGTGTACGCGCCGTGGAACGCGGGCGCGACCGCGCTGATCTTCGGGTACGACCGGTTCTCGGCCGGCCAGCTGCTCCAGGTGCTGGGCGAGGAGGGCGTGACCACGTTCTGCGCGCCGCCGACGGTGTGGCGGATGCTGATCCAGGCCGATCTGGCCGGCACGGACGTGAGCGCGCTGCGCGAGTGCCTGGCCGCGGGTGAGCCGCTCAACCCGGAGGTCATCGAGCAGGTCCGGCAGGCCTGGGACATCACCGTGCGGGACGGCTACGGCCAGACCGAGACCACGGCCCAGGTCGGCAACACCCCCGGCCAGCCGGTCCGGCTCGGATCAATGGGCCGGCCGCTGCCCGGGTATGAGGTGACCCTGGTCGAACCGGTGAGCGGCCAGCCCGCGGCCGAGGGCGAGATCTGCCTGGACCTGAGCCGGCGGCCGCTCGGCCTGATGACCGGTTACCTGGGCCGCCCCGAGCAGGATGCCGAGGCCATGCGGGGCGGCTACTACCACACCGGTGATGTCGCCGCGCGCGACGACGACGGCTACATCACCTACGTGGGCCGGACCGACGACGTGTTCAAGGCCAGCGACTACCGGATCAGCCCGTTCGAGCTGGAAAGCGTGCTCATCGAGCACGAGGCGGTGGCCGAGGCCGCGGTGGTCCCCTCCCCCGACCCGGTGCGGCTGGCCGTGCCCAAGGCCTACGTGGCCCTGGCGGCCGGGGTGGTGCCGTCGGCCGAGGTGGCCCAGTCGATCATGGCGTTCAGCCGGGGCCGGCTGGCACCTTACAAACGGCTGCGCCGGATCGAGTTCGCCGAGCTGCCCAAGACGATCTCGGGCAAGATCCGCCGGTTCGAACTGCGCCAGCAGGAGACGGTCCGGGCCGCGGGCGGGGCCCCGCCGCCCAAGGACCCGGACGGCATCGGCGGCCCGTTCCGGGTCGACCCGTCCCCCCGCGGCACCACCGAGTTCTGGGAAGAGGACTTCAGCTGGTGACGCCGACCACGAAGGTGCCCCGGGCCGTGCGACCGTGGTACGTCACGGTGGCGGTGATCGTGGCCGGGCCCGGGCCGGCGGCCTGGATGACCGAGCCGTGGTCCCGGACGCTCACCACGTCCGGGCGGTCGCTCGCGTAGCGCACGGTCATCCCGGCGGGCAGCGGGGTGCTCTGGCCCTTGGTGATGTAGCCGTACAGGCTCTGGTCACTGAGGGACACGGTGACCTGCGGGTCGATCGTGGCGCCGGCGGGAAAGAACACCCGCTGGGCCACGCCGCTGGCCGCGTCGCCGGGCAGCACCGGCTGGACGGTGACCACTGAGGGCACCGGCCGCAGCGCGCCGCTGACGGTGACGAAGGCCTGCTGGGCGATGTCCGCGCTGGACGAGCCCAGCTGCAGGCCGTACAAGCCGTCGTCGACCTGGTACCGGTTGGCGGTCTCATCGAAGAACGCCAGGCTGGGCAGCTTGACCGCGAACGTGAGCCGTCGCGTCTGCCCGGGGGCCAGGGACAGCTTCTGGAAGGTCACCAGCCGCTTGGCCGGCCGCTGCTCGGCGGCCGGGGCGGCCGGGGTGGTGGCGTACAGCTGGGCCACGGTGGCGCCGGGGACCCGGCCGGTGTTGGTGACGTCCGCGCTGACCGTGACGGTGTCGTTGGCGTCGGCGCGGGCGCGGCTGACCGCCAGGTGCGTGTACCGGAAGCTGGCGTAGCTGAGCCCGTAACCGAACGGCCAGCTGACGCGGCCGGTGAAGTACTGGTAGGTCCGGCCATCCGTGGTGGCCGTGGGGCGAATGTTGTAGTCGGTGATGGGAGGCAGCTGGCTCGCGTCCGCGTACCAGGTGAACGGCAGGTGCCCGCTCGGGCTGACCCGGCCCAGCAGGACGTCGGCCAGGGCCGCGCCCTGGCGCTGACCGTTGTAGGAGCTCCACAGCAGCGCGGGGGTGGTGCCGGCGAACGAGCTGGTGTCGACCTCCCCCATCGTCTCCAGGTAGACCACGGTGTCCGGGTTGGCCGCCTCGACCTGGCTGATCATCGAGGCCTGGGCCCCGGGCAGCGCCAGCGAGCTGCGGTCGTTGGCTTCCGAACCGGTGGTCTGGTCGGTGCCGGCCACAACCACCACCGCGTCGTAGTGCGCGGCCGCGGCCACCGAGGCCGGGTCGACGGTGGTGAGGCTGGACCCGGTGGTCCCGCCGGTGACGCCCGGGTAGTAGTCCACCTGGGCCTGCGGGTCGATGGCCTGCACCGCGGCCTTGAGCCCGGTGTAGCTGTCCACGTTGTTCGCGGTTCCGGACGCGGCCTGAATGCTGGAGTAACCGCCCAGGTAGAGCGACTGCGGGTGCGCGTAGTAGCCGATGACCGCGAGCTTGTACGGCCCGGAGTGCGGGATCTTCAGCGGCAGCAGCGGGCTGCGGCTGCCGCCGGGCTCCGCGGCCGGCGAGTTCTTCAGCAGCACCTGGCTCTGGTCGGCGCTGCGCTGGGCCTGCTGGAGCCGCTGCGGGGTCTCGGTGATGGCATGGTTGGCGTCGCTGTTGACCCAGGCGGTGCCGCCCAGTTCGGCGCGGGCCTGCGCCACCCACGGCACCTCCGATTCGGCGTCGAACTCGCCGGTCTCGATCCGGGCCGTGAACAGGCGCACGACCGAGGTGTCGACGTCACCGATGTTGTACGTGTCGGTCAGCGTCTGGATGTTCTGGCCCAGCGCGGTGGGGATGGTGTTCCCGTAGTCGAAACTGTCGTGGTACCCGGCGTTGCAGTCCAGGTCCTCACCGGCCGAGTTGGCGTACGCGGACCGGGTGTACGGGTTGACCGGGGCAGCCGAGTTGGGCGGGGTCCAGTCGTGCCCGGCCTGCATGATGTACACCGCGTCGCAGTCCGAGGTGAAGTAGCCGCCGAACCCGAACGTCTCCCGGGCCAGCTCGTCGATGAGCTGCACGTTGGCCGGGGCGGGTATGCCGTTGACCTCG
Organism: Streptosporangiaceae bacterium; assembly: GCA_036497405.1. GTDB lineage: Bacteria > Actinomycetota > Actinomycetes > Streptosporangiales > Streptosporangiaceae > Bog-532. The sequence continues at coordinate 4,098 of DASXJM010000491.1, forward strand.
TTGTAGGCGCTCATGATCGAGCCGGGGTGGCTCTGGGCGATGATCTGGGCGAACTGCTCGGTGTAGTACTCGCGCAGCGTCCGCTGGTCCATGTCGGAGCTGCCGGTCAGCCGGGTGTCCTCGGTGTTGTTCGCCGCGTAGTGCTTGAGCGTGGCCAGGGCCTGGTAGTAGCCGTGCGCGGACGGCGGCAGCTGGCCCTGCTGATTCTCGCCCTGCAGGCCGTCGACGTACTGGGAGGCCAGGTCGGCGGTGAGGATCGGGTCCTCGCTCCAGGTCTCGTCGTTGCGGCCCCACCGCGGGTCCCGGGACAGGTTGACGGTCGGGGCGTAGAAGTCCAGGTTCTCGGTGTTGCCCGGGGACACCTCACGGGCTTCCGCCCCGATCTGGCGGGCCTCGTCATAGACCAGATCCGGGTTCCAGGTGCTGCCCATGGACAGGTCCGACGGGTAGGACGTGGTGTTGGTCAGGGTGGTGGCGTTTCCACTGGGGGTGATCGTGGACGCGTTCACCCCGTGGTTGGCTTCGTTCCACCAGCCCCAGGCGGCCACCCCTAGCCGCGGGATCGCGGGCGCCTGGCTGCTGTCCATCTGCGCGGCCTTCTCGGCCGTGGTCATCCGGGAGACCAGGTCGGCGGCGCGCTCGGCCGGGCGGTAGGCGCGGTTCAGGTAGATGGGGATCGTCTGCGCGTCGGCGCGGGCCGCCGGGCCGCCGGGTCCCGCGTGGGCCAGCGCCGCGGCCGGCACCGCGACCGCCACCGATGCCGCCATCGCCACGTACTTCAGCGCCCGGGCGGGCCGGGGTAGCCGGGTTCCGAAATTCATGGCGCCTCTTTTCGGGCAGGCATCGTTGCGGTACCACGAGCGGCCGACCAACGGTGGAACGTAGCCCGGATACACCGGACGGCGGGGCTATATCACCACGCTAGGAGAAAAAATCCCCGGAAGTCAACGATAATTGTTCGAAACATTTCGATAATGAGCCGTCGGTATGGTGCGAAGACCCTGGGTCAGCTGGTGACGTCGGAGGTGGTGAAGCGGGCCCAAGCGAACGTGCCCGCCAGCACGAGATAGACGGCGAACGAGAGCAGGCCCTTGAGCAGGGTGCCGCCGTCGATGGGGACGCGCAGCAGGGCGTCGAACATCGGCCACCAGTGGGTCGGCAGGTAGGGCTGGATGACCGCGAACTGCGGCACGCTGTCGGCGACCTCGCTGGCCACCACGAAGATGGCCAGGGCGGCGATGGCCCCGATGGCGTGCTCGGTGAGGGTGGAGAAGGCCAGGCCGATGGCGCCCAGGGCGGCCATCGCGGCCGAGACGTAGAGGGCGACCAGAATCAGGCGGCCAATTCCCGCGGCCAGCGAAACGGTGGTGCCGGAGAGCAGGGTCACCGGCCCGATGGGGAACAGCGCGGCCCCGGTGGCCAGGGCCACCGCGGCGACCTCGAACGTCACCGCCAACGCGAACACCACGATCGCGGCGTACTTGACCGTGAGCAGGCGGACCCGGCCGGCCGGCACGGCCAGCAGGTAGCGCAGCGTGCCGTAGCCGGCTTCACCCGCGATCGAGTCGCCGGCGATCACCGCCACCGCCACCGGCATGACCAGGGTGAGCAGGATGCTCAGGGCGATGAAGCTGAGGAAGATGCCGTTGCCGGTGAGCTGGGTGACGAAGGCCAGCCCGCCGTTGTTGCCCCCGCCGCCGCGGTGCGGGTGGGTGGACAGCCGGAGCCCGACGCCGATGAGGATGGGGAACAGGCCGACCACGGCGAGCAGGATCAGGTTGCGGCGGCGGCCGAAGACCTGCCGCAGCTCGGACCGGAAGTACCGGAGCCAGGCCCTGGTCGCCCCGGGCGCGCGGCCGGCGGCGGGCAGCGCGTCCGGCGCCGCACCGGCCGGGCCGGTGATCACGGTGTCAGCCATCGACATCGAACCCCTCTCCGGTCAGCCCGACGAACAGGTCCTCCAGCGACGGGGAAATGACGGCCAGACCGCGGACGCCCACCCCGGCGTGGACCATGTCGGCGCAGATTTTTTCGATCGAATAACTGCCGATCTGGGCGCTGACCTCGGCCTCGGCCACCTGCGGGTCCGGCAGGCCGAGCTGGCGCAGGACCGCGACGGCGGCGGCCGGGTCGCCGGTCTCGACCCGCACCCGGGCCGCGCCGGTGTGGCGCAGGTCGTCGAGCGGGCCCTGGAACACCAGCCGGCCGGTGCGCATCACGCCCACGTGCGAGCAGACCTGCTCCACCTCGGCCAGCAGATGCGAGGACACGAACACGGTGATGCCGTCGGCGGCGATCTCGCGGATCAGGGCGCGGACCTCGCGAGTGCCCTGGGGGTCGAGGCCGTTGGTCGGCTCGTCCAGGACGATCAGCTCACGCGGCATGAGCAGGGCGGCCGCGATGGCCAGCCGCTGCTTCATGCCGAGGGAGTAGTTGCGGTAGCGCTTGCCCGCCGCGGGCAGCAGGCCGACCCGGTCCAAGGCGGCGTCGATCCGCTGCGGCGCGGTGCGCGGGTCGGCGGCACGGTCAGCCGCGTCGACCCGGGCCAGGTTGTCCCGGCCGCTCAGGAACGGGTAGAAGGCCGGCCCTTCGATCAGCGCGCCGACCCGGGGCAGGACCTGGACGGTGGCGGCCGGCATGGCCTGGCCGAGCACCTCGATCTGGCCGCTGGTCGGATAGGCCAGGCCGAGCAGCATCCGGATCGTGGTCGTCTTGCCCGAGCCGTTGGGCCCGAGGAAGCCGTACACGGACCCCCCGGGCACGGCCAGGTCTACGTGGTCGACGGCGACCTGGCCGCCCCGGAACTGCTTGGTCAGGCCGGTCGTGGCGACGGCCTGAGTCACCGGGCGGCCCTGATCACCTGGCGGGCACTGCTCACTTGGCCACCTGCGCGGCGGCGGAGTAGAGGACCTGCGGGGTGACCGCCCCAACCAGGACCCGGCCCTGGTCGGTGATCAGCAGGGAGATCAGGCTGGTCTTGATCAGCCGGCCGCTGCCCCACGAGCCGCTGACCCGGGTGGCCGACTTGAGCAGGGCGCCCAGGACCTCCCCGGTGTCGCCGTTCAGGCCGGATCCGCTCGACTTCGGCCCCCCGGTGGCCCGGGTGGCCTGGGTCAGGGCCGAGCTGGGCAGGTTGGCCACGGCCAGCCAGCCGCTGCCGATCGTCGCGGATTCGCCGGTCTTGCGCTCGTGCTTGGTGGCGGGGGCGTCCCGGCCCAGGTGCTCGGTCTTGACCGTGGCCCCGGCGGGCGCGGTGAAGGCGAAGTTGGCCGCGGCCGGCTTGACGAACGACACCGAGGTGAAGCCGACCTGCGCGGCCGGGGACTTGGCCCCCTTGGCGAAGACCTGGACCCGCAGCGGGACGTCGCGGTTGCCGTCGATGGCGATCCGGATCTGGCCGACCAGCGAGCTGCTGCTCTTGGGGGCCAGCACCAGCTGGTAGGCGGCCTGGCCGGCCACGTCCACGTTGCTGTCGACCCGGACCGTGGTGGTCGGGCCGACCGCGGCCAGAACCTCGCTGGCGGCCTGCTGCGGGGTGAGCGGCGGCGTGCTGGCCTGCTTCTCGGCCTGCTTGCTGGCGTCGGCCGGGATGACCAGGTGGGTGACGGTGTTCTGGCTGCTCTCCCACACCCAGGCGTTGCCGCCGTTGCGGATGATGTCGCTCTCGCTCATGCTCTGCGGCACCGCGACCCGGAAGTGCTTCGGGTCGGAGTACCAGACCCGGATCGTGTGCGAGCCGGTCAGCAGCGAGGCGATCGAGCCCGGGCTGCTGGTGCCGGGCAGCGACGGCAGGCCCAGCGAGGAGGTCTCGACCACGGTCCCGGTCAGCGGCGGGGTGGCCGGCTTGACCGCCAGCGCGGCCAGCAACTGGGCCGGGGTCTTGGCCGGCAGCGAGGGAGCGGCCTGGGCCACCGAGATCATCGATCCGGCCAGCACTCCCCCGACGACGACCACAGCTCCGGTCGGCACGGCCCACCGTGCCCGCCGGGACAGCTGAGAAAGCTGCTTCATGAAACCACCCCGTACTATTCGTTCACTTTTCTGTCTACCTGTCACCGTGCCTCATCAGCGCTGAGGACACCCTGAGAATTCCTGAGTGCACGCTGGCATGGGTCAGACTGGGGGCGTGCGGGTGCTGGTGGTGGAGGACGAGCGGCGGCTGGCCGGGGCGGTGCAGCGCGGCCTGCAGGCCGAGGGGTTCGCCGTGGATCTGGCCTACGACGGGGACGACGGGCTGCACCTGGCCCGGGAGGGCGCCTACGACGCGGTGGTGCTGGACCTGATGCTGCCCAAGCTGTCCGGCTACCAGGTGTGCGAGCGGCTGCGGGCCGAGGAGAACTGGGTCCCGGTGCTCATCTTGTCGGCCAAGGACGGCGAGTACGACCAGGCCGACGGGCTGGATCTGGGCGCCGACGACTACCTGACCAAGCCGTTCTCCTACGTGGTGCTGGCCGCCCGGCTGCGGGCCCTGCTGCGGCGCGGGGCCGCGCCCCGGCCCGCCGTGCTGCGGGCCGGTGACCTGTCCCTGGACCCGGGCAGCCGGGTGGTCCGCCGGGGCGAGACCAGCATCGAGCTGACCGCCCGCGAGTTCGCCATGCTGGAGTACCTGATGCGGCGGGCGGGCCAGGTGGTGCCCAAGTCCGAGCTGCTGGATCACGTGTGGGAGAGCGCGGACATCGGCGACCTCAACGTGGTCGAGGTCTACGCCGGCTACCTGCGCCGCAAGATCGACGCACCGTTCGGGCGGTCCGCGCTGCGAACCCTGCGCGGGGCGGGCTACCGGCTGGCCGCGGACGGCGGCTGATCCATGTTCGGGCTCGGGCTCGCCCGCTGGTGGCGGCGGCGGAGCCTGCGGGCCCGGCTCACGGTGACCGCCGCGGCCGGGCTGACCGTGGCCCTGACCGGGCTGGCCGTGCTGCTGATCACCACCCTCAGCCTGACCCTGGACCGGGGCCTGGACGTGTCGGCCCGGCAGACCGCCCGGGAGGTGGCGGCGCTGGTCGACGCCAACCGGCTGCCCAACCCGGTCCCGGTCGCGGCCGGCACCGCGGTGGTGCAGGTGATCGACGCCGACGGGCGGATCGTGGCCGCCTCGCCCGGAGCCGACCGGCTGGTCCCGCTGCTGCCGGACGCCAAGGCGACCGCGCTGGCCCGCAGCCACGCCGGGGTCGGGCTGGACGGGCGGCCGCTGGGCCTGCCCGAGCTGCTGCGGGTGGTGGCGGTGGCGGGCAAGCACCGGGAGACGGTCATCGCCGCCGTCTCCGACGACGCCGTGCACGACACGCTGACCACGGTGTCGCACATCCTGCTCATCGGCACGTCGTTGCTGCTGGCCCTGCTGATCTGGGTCAGCTGGCTGATCACCGGGTCCACGCTGCGGCCGATCACCGCCCTGCGCCGGGGGGCCGAGCAGATCACGGCGGCGGCCGGCCCCCGGCGGCTGCCGGTCCCGGAGGCCCGGGACGAGGTGCACAGCCTGGCCGTGACCCTGAACGACATGCTGTCCCGGCTGGAGGAGGCCCAGCAGCGGCAGCGGCGGTTCGTCTCCGACACCGCCCACGAGCTGCGCAGCCCGATCGCCAGCATGCGGACCCAGCTCGAGGTGGCCCTGGACCACCCGGACAGCCAGCAGTGGGCGGAGACCGGACGGGACGTGCTGGCCGACACGCTGCGGCTGTCCCGGCTGGCCGAGGACCTGCTGGCGCTGGCCCGGCTGGAGGAACGCGGCACCGAACGCGACTCCGTGGGTGCGGGTGGCGACCGGACCGCGGGCGCCGGGAGCCCGGTCGACCTGGCCGAGCTGGTGAACGGGATCCCGGCCGGGTACACCCAGGCCCCGGTGCCGGTGGTGGCCGACGCCCCGGCGCCGTGTCTGGTCAGCGGGGACGCCGACGCGCTGCGGCGAATGCTGGTCAACCTGGTCGACAACGCCGTGCGCTACGCCCGCCGCCAGGTGACGGTGGCCGCCCGCCGGGACGACGACGCGGTGCTGGTCACCGTGACCGACGACGGGCCCGGCATCCCGCCGGAGCTGGCCGAGCGGGCGTTCGAGCGGTTCACGACCCTGGATGATGCCCGGGCCCGGCCGGACGGGGACGTCAGCGGAGCCGGGCTGGGGCTGGCCATCGTCCGGGCCACCGCCCACGCCCACGGCGGCCGGGCCGGGCTGGAGGACGCTGGCCCCGGGCTGCGGGCCACGGTTCGCCTGCCCCTGATCCCGACGGGCGACTATGGTGTGTAGTAGGTCTGAGACCGAGGAGTACGACGATGCCAGCACGAACGCGGGCCGCCTGGGCCCGTATCCGCCGGGCCATGGCCGAGCACAAGGTCACCACGGCGGTGTTCGGGGGCAGCCTGGCCGCGATCGTGGCCGTGGGCATCGTGGCCGGGGTGTCCAGCCCCGGAAAGTCCAGCGGGTCAGGTTCGGGAGCGGGCACCGGCAGCAGCGTCAGCTCGGCCCAGGCCGCCACCGGGAAGCAGGCGCCCGCCTTCGACCTGGCCGCGCTGGGCGACTCGGGGGCCCACGTGTCGCTGGCCGCCTACGCCGGGAAGCCGGTCATCGTCAACTTCTTCGCGTCCTGGTGCGGGCCGTGCCGCAAGGAGACCCCGCTGATGGCGCACTACTACAAGGGTGCACAGTCCACAGTCCGGGTGATCGGGGTCGACACCAACGACAGCCGGACGGCGGCGCTGACCTTCACCAGGCACTACGGCGTGACCTATCCGGTGGCGTCCGACCCGGCCGCCACCACCGCGGGCGCGTTCGGGGTGGCCGGGCTGCCGCAGACGTTCTTCCTGAACGCCCAGCACAAGATCGTCGACCGGGTCTACGGGGCGGTGACCCAGGCCGCGCTGGCCAACGGGGTCAAGCTGATGGGCCAGCCTGCCGCGGCGGGCAGCTAGTCAACCAACCTTCCATAGATATTTATCGAAGGTTGGTCAACTCAGACCCGGGATGCAGGCCGGCGGCCGCGGGCGTAGGTCCCGACCGCCCCGGTCAGGCCGTAAGCCACCGCGCCGTGCCACAGGCCCGCGAAGACCGGGCCGACGATGCCGCCACCGAGCAGGACCGACAGCACGAACACGATCGCCGCCACGGCCGCCCCGGGCAGCAGGGCGAAGCGCCACGGGTTGGCGCGAGCCCAGCGGATGGCCCGGGTCGAGCGTTCCCGCAGCAGCGCGCCGCCCGCCGCCACCACCATGAAGGCCAGCACGCCGAGGGCCAATGCGTCGCTGAGGCCGCCCAGCCCGAAGTGGCCGGCGATCACATGCCAGCCGAAGTCCCCGAGGGTGACCACGCCGCCGGTCACGGCGGCCCCGGTCCACGGCGCCTGCGACATGGCCGCCGCCGACACCGACGTCTCTTCGCGCCGGTCCAGGCCCGGCTCGTTCATCTGGGTGGGTGTGGACATTTCAGCCCCCTTGCCTGCGAAAACACCTGTCCCCGCACTCGCGTTATATCGCGTTATCGGTAGCCTACCATGGGCCTGTGGCCGGGCATGCGACATGATCGTCAGCGATGGATCCGAGCCCTTCCTGCGAGAAGCCTGAGGAAGTGTGCAGAATGCCGCCCGCTACGGGGAAGGAAAGGGACGAGAGCGGACGGCCGAAGGCGATGAGGATGCAGGACGACGAAACCGGCAGCGGCGCGGACCCGGGGGCGCCGGACGTGGTGAGCTCGGGGCCTCCGGAGGTCCTGGGTGACGGCCAGTCCGAAGGGGAGCCGGAGGCGCGGCCGCGGCGGCGGGGCCGGATGGTCGTGTACGCGGTGGTCGTGCTGGCCGCGGCCGGGCTGGGCAGCGCGGCCGCGATCGGGCTGACCAGCAACAACGGCACTCCGGCCACGGGAGTCTCGTCGCACCAGGTGCCCGGGCCGCAGAACAATGTGGCCAACGGCCACTCGCTGCGCACGGCGGCGGTGGCGGCCAAGGTCGACCCGGGCGTGGTCGACATCGACGCCTCCATCGCCTACTCCGGCGGCACCTCGTCCGAGGGCACCGGGATGGTGATCAGCCGGGACGGCCTGATCCTGACCAACAACCACGTGATCAACGGGTCCAACGACATCAGGGTGCGGCTGGTCATGGCAGGCGCCAAGCGGTACGTCGCGACCGTGGTCGGTTACGACGCCACCCAGGACGTGGCCCTGCTCAAGATCAGCGGGGCGCCGAACCTGCAGCCGGTCTCGGTCGGGAACTCGTCCCAGGTCGCGGTGGGGACCGCGGTGGTCGCGCTGGGCAACGCCGAAGGCCAGGGCGGCCGCCCCCGGGCCGCCGCGGGCACCATCGACAGCCTGAACAAGACGATCAGCCCGACCGACGAGAGCACCGGCGACACCGAGACCCTGCACAACATGCTGCAGACCAACGCCGACATCGTCTCCGGCGACTCCGGCGGCCCGCTGGCCAACGCGGCCGGCCAGGTCATCGGCATGACCACCGCCAACGCCTCCAGCTCGCAGAGTTCGTCCTCGGTGCTGGGCTACGCGATCCCGATCAACACCGCGCTGGCGGTGGCCCACCAGATCGCGGCCGGCCAGCAGGGCGGCACCGTGCAGATCGGGGTGCCCGGCTTCCTGGGCGTCCTGGTGCCGCAGAGCAGGAGCAGCAACCCGCAGCAGCAGGCGGCCCAGCAGCGCCAGCAGGAACAGCAGCAGTCCCAGCAGGGCAGCGGGCCCGGGGCCGGCGACGGCAACGGGCCAGGCGGCGACGGCACCGCCTGCGCCAACGACAACTCCGACACCTCGGTGCCGGCCACGATCGCGCCGGCCACCCGCGGGGCGCTGGTCGACGGGGTGCTCTGCGGCACCCCCGCGGCCAAGGCGGGCCTGGTCAGCGGGGATGTGATCACCACCGTCGACGGCCAGCCGGTGACCACGCCGGGGTCGCTGACCAAGACCATGGAAGGCTTCCGGCCCGGGAACCAGGTCACGCTGGGCTGGCAGACGCCGAACGGCCAGCACCAGACCGGCCGGATCTTCCTGGCGGCGGCCCCGGCCAAATGACGGCCCGGCCCCGATGACGGCCCGGTCAGAGGGTGCCGTACGGCAGGATGGAACCCGGGGACTTCTGGGTACAGGACCGTTCGGCGCGGAGGGCGACATCTGTTCGTAACCTGAAGCGGGCACTCAGCTAAGCCTCAGGGTCGGCTGGCTAACTGGACATCGAAGCGGTAACCGGAGACCAGGACGGGTGCCGCGCGGGGCAGAAACCGGGCGAGACCGCCTCACCGGTCTCTCAAGGCGAGGACGATAGGCATGCAGGACGACCAGAGCGGTACCGGCAACGGACCGGGGGACGAGCAGTCGCCCGAGAACGGTGCTGCGCCGGGCGGCAGCGTGTCGCCCTGGCGGCGCCCGGACGACACCGCGTCCTTCGGCGATTCCGGGCCCGGCGACACCGTGGCGTTCGGGCGGGGCGACGACTCCCCCGCTCCCGGGCGCGAGTCCGGCCCGGGCTACGGACAGCAGCTTCCGCCGGCCAGCTATGGTCACCCGGCCCCCGGGCAGCCCGGTCCGGGCCAGGACCAGACCCCCGCCTACGGTCAGCCCGGTTACGGGCAGCCGGGTGCTTACGGGCCGCCGGGCCAGCCCGGGCAGCCCGGCCAGGGATACGGGCAGCCGGGGTACGGGCAGCCGGGCCAGGGCTATGGTCAGCCCGGGTACGGACAGCAGGGCGCTTACGGGCCGCCGGGCCAGCCCGGCCAGCCCGGCCAGGGCTATGGTCAGCCCGGGTACGGGCAGCCGGGCTACGGCCAGCCGGGTCAGGGCAACGACTACGGCTCGACCGGCAACTACGGGCAGTACGGCGGCTACGGCTCACCCCCCGGCGGTTACGGCTGGGGCAGCCCGGCCGGCGGGTACGGCGAGCCGCCCCGGCGGCGCCGTCGCGGCCTGGCCGTCCTGGTCGGCGTGGCCGTGCTGGCCGCCGCGGCGGGCGCGGGCTCGGCGGTGGCGCTGAACAACAACCCCAACTCCACCGGCGTCTCCTCCAACGACGTCCCCAACCCGGCCAGCAACGGGAACGGCAGCGTCAGCTCCAACCTGAACACCAGCGCGGTCGCGGCCAAGGTCGAGCCGGGCGTGGTGGACATCACCTCCACCCTGAACTACCAGCAGGAGACGGCCGAGGGCACCGGCATGGTGCTCAGCAAGGACGGCGTGGTCCTGACCAACAACCACGTGATCAACGGCGCCACCTCGATCAAGGTCACCCTGGTCACCTCGGGCAAGCAGTACACGGCCAAGGTGATCGGCTACGACTCGACCCAGGATGTGGCCCTGCTCAAGCTGCAGAACGCCTCCGACCTGACCACGGTCGCGGTCGGCAACTCCTCCCAGGTCAAGCTGGGCCAGTCCGTGCTCGCCATCGGCAACGCGGGCGGCCAGGGCGGCAAGCCCACGGTCGCCCCGGGCATCATCAACGCCACCGACCGGACCATCACCGCGGGCGACGAGGGCAGCAACACCACCGAGACCCTGCACGGCATGCTGCAGACCAGCGCTCAGATCCAGGCCGGCGACTCCGGCGGACCGCTGGCCGACGCCTCCGGCAAGGTCATCGGCATGGACACCGCGGCCAGCAGCTCCAGCTCGGGCTCGTCGTCCAGCAGCTCGGTCATGGGCTACGCGATCCCGATCAACACCGCGCTGGGTATCGCGCACAAGATCGCGGCCGGCCAGGGCAGCAGCACCATCCACATCGGCCTGCCCGCCTTCATCGGGGTCGGGGTCAGCAGCCCGGCTCAGGGCTGCGCCACCGGCAGCGGCGGATTCGGCTCCGGCGGCTCCGGCTCGGGTTCCGGCTCGGGCTCGGGCAGCGGCGGGCTCGGCAGCGGTTCCGGTACTGGCTCCGGCACCGGTTCGAGCACCGCGTCCGGCGCCCTGATCTGCAACGTCTACTCCGGCACCCCGGCCGCTTCGTCCGGGCTGAAGGTGGGCGACGTGATCACCGGGGTCAACGGCAAGACGGTCGCCACCGAGAACGCCCTGACCCAGATCATGACCGGCTACAAGCCTGGCCAGACCATCAAGATCACCTACGAGACCGCGTCCGGCAGCCCGCAGACCGCTTCGGTCAAGCTGGTCGAGGGCCCGGCCAAATAGCTCCGGTCACCCAGCTTCGGCGAGTTGGCCGGAGGTCATCCCGAGCGCGGACACCCGCCGACCGCAAGGTCGGCGGGTTCCGTGCGTTCAGGGGGTGGTGAGCCAGTGGCGCATCCGGGCCTCGCACTCGCCGATCCGGGTGATCTCCACGTACTCGTCCCTGGTGTGCGCGATCTCGGAGATCCCCGGCCCGTAGTTGACGGCCGGGATGCCCAGCTCGGCGAACCGGGCCACGTCGGTCCAGCCTAGCTTGGCCCGGGGTGACCCGCCCACCGCGGCCGCGAACGACGCGGCCGGCCCCTGGTCCAGCCCGGGGCGCGCGCTCGGGGCCGCGTCCACGATGGCCACGTCCCAGGCGCCGAACACCTCGCGCAGGTGGCGTTCGGCGGCGGCGATGTCCCGGTCGGGGGCGAACCGGTAGTTGACCGTGATCACGCACCGGTCCGGGATGACGTTGCCGGCCACCCCGCCGCTGATGGCCACGGCGTTCAGGCCCTCGTGGTACCGGAGCCCGTCCACCTCGGGCTCGCGCGGCTCGTAGCGGCGGAGCACGTCGAGGACGTCGCCCGCCGCGTGGATGGCGTTGCGCCCCATCCACGACCGCGCGCTGTGGGCGCGCTGGCCGGTGAGGGTGATTTCGGCCCGCATGGTGCCCTGGCAGCCGCCCTCGATCTCGCCCCCGCTGGGCTCCAGGAGCACCGCGAAGTCGCCGGCCAGCAGTTCGGGATGGCTGCGGCTGAGCCGGCCCAGGCCGTTGCGCTCGGCCTCGATCTCCTCGTTGTCGTAGAACACGTAGGTGACGTCGCGGGCCGGCTCGGGGACCGTGGCCGCCAGCCGCAGCTGCACCGCGACCCCGGCCTTCATGTCGCTGGTGCCGCACCCGTACAGCCGGTCGCCCTCGCCGCGCGACTCGATGTGCGACGGCAGGTTGCCCGCCAGCGGCACGGTGTCGACGTGCCCGGCCAGCACCACCCGCTCCCGGTGCCCCAGCTCGGTCCGGGCCACCAGGCAGTTCCCGAACCGCTGCACCCTGAGGTGCGCGAGCTGGCTCAGGGCGCCCTCGATGGCCGAGGTCAGCTGCTCCTCGTCCCCGCTCACCGACGGGACATCCACGATGGCCGCGGTCAGCGCGGCCCCATCCACCGACAGGTCCAATTCCACCCGCGCAGCCTAGCCCGGGTCCCAGGGGTCGGTGGGGAGAGTGGTGGCGGCGGTGCGGAGGGCAGCCAGGACCGCGGACACCGCCGGGCGGCGGACGCTGGCGGTGCGGGCGACCGCGTAGACCTCGCGTTTGGCGCCGGGGCCGGCCAGGGGGCGGACCGCGACCCGGCTCTCGCCGGCGGTCAGGACCAGGCGGGGCACGATGGCCACGCCGATACCCCGGGCGACCAGGCTGAGGATGGTGCCCAGGCCTTCGAACTCCCACGGCACCGGGGACGCCGCGCCCGCCTCGGTGAGCAGCCGGTCGACGGCCCGGCGGGACGGCTCGCCTTCGGGCGCGGCCATCCAGGCCTCGTCCCGCAGGTCGGACAGGCCGGCCGGGCCGGTGCTGGCCGCGGCCGGGTGGGACAGCGGGACCACCAGCACCAGTGGGTCGCTGACCAGGTGGTAGTAGGACAGCAGGCCGTCGCCGGTCACGGCCAGGCGGGCGGTCCAGTCGTCGACGATGGCCACGTCGACCTCGCCCGAACGGACCTGGCGCAGGCCGACCTCGCCCGCGGCCTGCCGCAGCAGCAGGGTGAGGTCGGGGTAGGCCCGCAGCCGGTTGGCCAGGTCGGGGGCGAAGGCCACCGCGGCCGACGGGAACGCGCTGACCACGACCCGGCCGGACGGGTCGTGGGCCCGGGCCGACACCTCGGCCTCGGCCTCCTCGACCAGGGCCAGGATGCGTGCGGCGTAGTCGGCCAGCCGGCGTCCGGTGTCGGTCAGTTCGGCCCGGCGCGCGGTCCGGTCGAGCAGGGCCGCCCCGGCCTCGCGTTCCAGCGACGCCAGCTGCTGCGACACCGCCGAAGCCGTGTAACCCAGGGCGGTCGCAGTGGCCGCGATGCTGCCCCGGGCCGCGAACTCCTTCAGCAGGCGCAGGCGATGCAGGTCGAGCATAAGTAAATCTTAAGCTCTGCCCCAGAAATGGCTGCTTGTCCTGATGCTTGACAGCGGCAAAGCTGGTTAACCGTGACGTAGCGGTCACCATGGCCCGCTGACACTATCCGCCCGACGAAGGCCGGCTCCCCTCGGCTGGCCTCCGGCACATCCCGCAGCGAGGAGCACGTCCCCCATGGCCACGACCGCCATGCGCGTCGTCCTGCCCACCATCCCCACCGACCAGCCTGAGCCCACCGGCCACCGGGACCGCGCGGACGACGACGAGGGACATCCCCCGGCGTTCGGCACCGTGGCCACGCTGCCGGCCACCCCGCCAGTACCGATCGCCCTCTCCCCCACCCTGGCCGCCAACGAGGTGATGGCGGCCCGGGAACAACGGGGCGAACCCGTCCTGCCGATGGCCTTCGGTGAGGCCGGGCTGCCCGCGCACCCGTCGCTGCGGCTGGCCCTGGCCGAGGCCACCGGCCGTACCGGCTACGGCCCGGTCGCCGGGCAGGCCGCGCTGCGGGAGGCCGCGGCCGGATACTGGCAGCGGCGCGGGCTGGACACCGACCCGGCCGCGATCGTGTGCGGGCCGGGCAGCAAGGCGCTCCTGTTCGGGCTGATGCTGGCCATCGGCGGGGACGTGGCCGTGCCCCGCCCCAGCTGGGTCAGCTACGCCGCCCAGGCCAGCCTGATCGGCGCGCGGCCGCACTTCGTCGACATCCGGCCTGGTCAAGGTGGGGTCCCCGACCCCGACCGGCTCCGGGAGGTGGTGCAAGCGGCCCGGGCGGCCGGCCGCCCGCTGCGCTCGGTCATCCTGACCCTGCCGGACAACCCCACGGGCACCCTGGCCGGCCCGGCCACGATCCGCGATCTGTGCCAGGTGGCCGAGGAGCACGACCTGTTCATCATCGCCGATGAGATCTACCGGGACCTGATCCACGCCGAGCCCGCCCCGTTCACCAGCCCGGCCGCCATCGCCCCGGGCCGGACGATCGTGACCACCGCGCTCAGCAAGAGCCTGGCCCTGGGCGGCTGGCGGATCGGGGTGGCCCGGCTGCCCGGCGGGGACGCGGCCCGGCCCCTGCGGCAACGTTTGCGGGATCGCCTGCTCGGCATCGGCAGCGAGATCTGGTCCGCCCCCGCCGCGCCCATCCAGCAGGCGGCCGCCTACGCCTTCAGCGACCCGCCCGAACTGGCCGAGCGGATCGCGCTCAGCCGCCGCCTGCACCGCGACGTGGCGCAGGCGGTGGCCCGCCGGTTCACGGCCGCCGGGGCCGACGTCCCGCCCCCGGCGGGCGCGTTCTACCTGTACCCGGACTTCGGCCCGGTGCGGGACCTGCTCCTGGCCCGGCACGGCGTCCAGACCAGCGACGACCTGGCCGCCCTGCTGCTGCAACGCTGGGGAATAGGAGTGCTCCCCGGCCGCGCGTTCGGTGAAGACCCGGGCACCCTGCGGCTGCGGGTGGCCACCGGCCTCCTCTACGGCGGCACCGACCGCCAGCGCGAGACCGCCCTGGCCACCGCGGCCCCCGTCGGCGTCCCCTGGATCGCCACCGCCCTCGACCGCATCGAGGAGGTCCTGACCGCCCTCACCGGCTGACCCGGTGTGGCGGTGAACTCCGGATCCCCACCGACGTAATGGAGCCATCGCATCCCCCTGGCTCCCGCTCCGGCTCCCGCTCCAGGCCGGGCAGCACCGAACCGCATCAAACGCGCATTCGCAACGGTTCTTACCGCATCAAAAGCCCATTCGATGCGGTTCAGACTGCCGCGCGGCCGGGCCTCGTGTGGCGTCTGGGGCTGGTGATTTTTTTGCCGGTGTCCGGGTCCCCGCGCGAAGACCGCACCCGGCAGGTGGCTAAAAAATCACCCCACCCAAGATCCCTCGGGCGTCGCGGTTACGTGGACTCGCAGGATTCGCCGGGGGTGAAGCCGGTCAGGGCGTCCAGGGGGAGCAGGTCGGGGAACTTGGGCAGCACGTCGTCCCCCGAAGACTGGTGCCTGAGCCGCCGCCGAACCCAGGGCATCGCGTACTCCACCGCCCAGCGGGTGTCCTGCTGGCGGGCGTTCATCCAGGCCAGGCTGCGCTGGCCGCGGTCGCGGGCTGAGGTCAGCCGGGCCCCCACCCGGGACCCGAGCCGGGCCACGGCCCGGCTGGCGGCCACGCCGCCGGCCGACGCGCTGGCTCCGGCGACGGCGGCCGCGCCGGCCACCGGGCGGGGCACCTGACCGGGAAGGCCCGGCTCGGCCAGGGGCGCGCGCCAGTCGGCGGTCACCGGGACCCCGGCCGTCTCGGCCACGAACAATGACACCCGGCGGTGGCCCTCGGAGTTCAGGTGCAGCCGGTCCGCGCTCCACATCCGCCGGTCGACCAGGACCTTCATGGACCACAGGTCGACCAGGACGCAGCCGCGGGCGGCGGCGATCGTGCGCAGGTGCATGTTGAAGACGGCCACCTTGCCGCGGAGCATCCGGATGACCGGGAACGCGCTGGGGTCGAACCCGGTGAACAGCAGGACCCGGCAGCCCGCCGAACGCAGGTCGGTCACGGCCCGGTCGAACACCTGGGCCAGTTGGTCCGGGTCGGAACCGGGACGCAGGATGTCGTTGCCCCCGGCGGCGATGCTGACCAGATCGGGCCGGAGCTCGATGGCCCGCGGCACCTGCTCGGCCACGACCTCGCCCAGTAGCTTGCCGCGAATGGCCAGGTTGGCGTAGCGCAGGCCGGGCTGATCCGCGGCCAGCAGGTCCGCGAACCGGTCGGCCCAGCCCCGGTACATCCCGGTGGGGGTGCGGTCGTTCAGTCCTTCGGTGAAGCTGTCGCCCAGGGCCACGAAGGACCTGATGTTCTCGGTCGCTGCCCGTCCGTCCATATCTTCATGATGCCAGCCTGGCGGGGGTGCTCCCGGATGGGCAGACTGGTCGCATGACCTCACCGGTGACGTACACCGAAACACCGCCCCCGTCCTTCCTGTTCGACCTGGACGGCACGCTCATCGACAGCGTGTACCAGCACGTCATCGCCTGGCGGGCGGCCCTGGCCGACCTCGGGATCGACCTGTCGGTGTGGCGGATCCACCGGCGCATCGGCATGAGCGGCGGCCTGTTCGTGTCGGCGCTGCTGCGCGAGACCGGCCTGTCGATGACCAAGGAGGAGATCGACCGGCTGCAACGGGCCCACGCCGACGAGTACCGGGCCCAGATGGACTCGGTGCTGCCCCTGCCGGGGGCCCAGGACCTGCTCGGCTACCTGACCGAGCGCGGGGTCAAGTGGGCCATCGCCACCAGCGGCAACGCGGTCACGGCCCGGCCCGCGCTGAAGCTGCTGGGGCTGCCGGAGTCGACCCCGATGGTCACCCGGGACCTGGTCCGGCACGCCAAGCCGGACCCGGACCTGTTCCTGGCCGCAGCCGCGCTGCTGGGGGTGGAGACGCGGCACGCGATGGTGGTCGGGGACAGCGTGTGGGACCTGCTGGCCGCGCGCCGGGCCGGGGCGCTGGGGATCGGCCTGCAGTCCGGCGGCTACGGCCGGGAGGAACTGGAGCGGGCCGGCGCCTACCGGGTCTACAGCGACCCGGCCGACCTGCTGGCCCGGATCGACGAGGTCGGGGTGCGCGGCGAGGAATTCTGATCTGGTGCCGCTGTGACCTGAGTTACGCGCTGGACTCTCTGGTGCATGGACGGAGTGAGTAACCGCGAAATCCCCGTGAGGGAACCGTTCGGCGAGGCCCCCGCACGCCGATTGCCGGGTTCAATGGAAGGTGATCGGTACGAGGCTGGAGGCGAGTGGCCGTGTCCGCGGAACGGCGGGTCTTGGTAGGAGTTCACGGTTCGCTGGGCAGCCTGCAGGCGCTGCGGTTCGCGACCGAAGAGGCCCGCAAGCGGGACGCCCGGCTGGTCCCGGTCATCGCCTGGGTGCCACCCGGCGGCGACCTGGCCGAGCGGCGCCAGCCGGTGTACTCACTGCGCCGGGTCTGGCGCGAGGCCGCCGTCGAGCGGCTGGAGGTCGCGTTCAACCAGGGCCTGGGCGGGCTGCCGCCCGGCCTGGTCATCGATCCGCTGTGCGTCCGCGGCCCGGCCGGACCGGTGCTGGTCGACCACGCCGACCGGCCCGATGACCTGCTTGTGGTGGGCACCGGGCGGCGGGGCGGGCTGCGGCGGTGGCGGCGTTCGGTCGGCCGCTACTGCCTGGCCCACGCCCGCTGCCCGGTGATCGCGGTGCCACCCTCGGACCTGCTGGAGGCGGCCAGCCGCGGCCTGCACCTGTGGCCCCGCAGGGACGGCGCGCCCGCCCTCGGCCACCCCGACGCCTGGCTCCGCCGCACCTCATCCAGCTGAGCCGGCCGGCCCGGAGCCGGTTGTGCGGCGCTGGCTGGGTATGTCCGTCATGACCGGGTAGCTGAGGTCGCCCAACGACGCACGGCCGACGGCTCTGCAGCGCGGAGGTGGCACAGTGCCGGAACAACACGAAATGATGCTGGTCGGCAAGACCGAGTCCGGGGCCGAGAAATGGCAGTGCCCCCAATGCGGGCGCAGCATGCTGATGCGGTGGCCCCCGCGATTCGAATCACAGGTCATCGAAGAGGGCGACACTTCGGTGGCGCACCGCGGCATCAAGGGCGGCGTCCAGCTGGGCCCGGTCGAGGTCGAGGCGCACCCGGCCCGCCTGTCCGACGAGGAAGAACAGTGGCTCCGGCGGATCGGTATCGACTGGCCGGGCGCTGCTTAGCGGCGCTAAGCGCGGCTAAGTCAAAACTTTGCGCGGGTGACAGCGTGCGGCGCGATCCAGGCTAAGCGGGCCGTGGTGGGCTCGGAGCTGGTTACAGACTCCGAGCAGAAAGCGAGACCATCATGCCTGTACCAGGTTCCGGCGACGTCCAATTCGACCTTGGCAAAGGCAAGCTGACCGTCGACGAGGTCACCGACCCGAACGGCCCGCCCGCGAACGTCCTCGACATCGATCTCGGCTTTGACATCAGCGGCACGGTGAGCCTGCCGAACTGGCTGCGAGGCAAGGGCAAGGTCTGCGTGTACGCGCACGAACTCGGCGGCTCGGTCAACAAGTCGATCGGCTGCGCCGATGTCGACTTCAGCAACTCACCGCCCGGTGAGCCGAAGGCAGTGCGCAAGGACTGGAAAGTGATCATCCCGCCCGACGCCAACCCGCCGGTGCTGCCCGACCCCCAGCCGGACGGCTCGCAGGTGTACAACCTGGTCGCGGTGTTCACCTTCGGCGGCCAGCAGACCGACATCGCCGCGTTCGTCGACATCGGCACGTACCTGATCAACTGAGTCCGTCTGAAGCCCGTGGCGAGGGAGGTACGCCATGCCGATCGACAATGCTGCCGATCTCCAAGCCGTGCACGGTATCGGCCCCAAGGCGGCAGCACGACTGAAAAGCGCGGGCATCACCGACCTCGCCACGCTGGCCCAGACTCCACCGAACGAGCTCGCCGCAGCTCTGGCCGGCCTGAGGGGCAAGTTTGACACCGACCGCATCGATCGTGAGAAATGGATCACGCAGGCGGCCGCGCTGGCTGCGGCCGCGCCCTGTTCCGCAGCTGACCCGCCGGAGCAGGACGCGGCTCAGCTGGTCCGGCACGGTTTCACCGTCGAGGTCCGGGTTCACCAGGAAGGGCACGACGTTGTATCCACGACCATCACCCACGCTGCGACTGGCGACGAGGATGCGTGGGGCGGCTGGGACCCGGGCCGGCTGATCGCGTTTGTCCGGGAGAGATCTGGACTGCCGACGCCGGGGCCAGAGCCTGGGCAGGGGTCATCCCAGCAGGCGGACTCGGTGGCGGCCTCCGCACCGGCGGCACCTCCACCCGAACCGCGACCGGACCCGGGCATCGCGAGGGAACAATCGCCTGGACACGCTCCGAGCCCGGCTCGGGTGTATGCCTATGCGATGGTGCCGGCCACCGGACCCGGCTCAGCGGGCGGCCACTCGCCCGCGGTCATGGCGACGTTGACGCTCGGCCGCGGCCAGCTGGGATCGGTCGACCCGGGGCCGGTCAGCCTTCGGGCCGAAGTTCTGGCCCGGCAACTGCTGGCCGGTGGGAGCGTGGTGGTGGGCCGGGGCTCGGTGGTGGTGGAATCGGCTGATCCGATCGGGCTGGAAGTACCGTGTGACCTTTCCTCCGCCCAGGCACCGATGGTCCTGTGCGCCACCGTCCGGATCCTGGTGCCTGACGACGGGGAGCGGGCACCGGCCCGGGAGCTGACCGGGGCCCGGCTGCTGATCAGTTCATGAGGCGGCCGGCTGGGATCAGCTCCGGTGTATCAGGCGATCGCCTGCCTGCTCCGCACAAGCGAGAAGCCTTTCTCCCCCAGGAATCTCGCTTCGGGAGCAGAAATGCTCATCGCACGGGTTGCTTCACCCCTACCTGACCCGGGATCGCCGCCGCAGGTGCGGTTGGGCGTGCCCGCCGGGCGGCTGGTGCTGGAGATCGAGGTCGCGGCGGGCGGCCTCCGGGCCGGGCGGCTGGCCGCCGACCTGGCCGGGCTGGGCTACGGCGTGGCCTGGATCCGGCCGATGCCGTACGAGACCGACACCGGCTCGATCGCGTCGCTGCTGCTGGCCGCGCTGTCGGCCGCCCACCGGGAGGCGTCCGGCGAGGACGACCCGGTAGTGGTTGTGGTCGAGTCACCGACCCACCGGCAGTCCGAAGCCGTCCTCGACCAGCTGCTGCCACCGAGCGGACCCGAGCCGATTCAGTCCAGCGTGATCCTGGTGGTGAGTACCCGGCAGCGCTACCGGTCCCGGCCGGCCAGCCTGTCCCGGGTGTCGGTCAAGGGCCCGGCCCGGGCCCGGGAGGCGACCGCGCACCGTCTGCTGACCGGGGCCACCGAACGCGAACTGACCGCGGTCGGCCTGGCCGCCCGGCTCGGGTTCACCCACCCGCAGTTCGACGCCCTGGCCGACGCCCCGGTCGGGCCGGACCACCCGTGGTGGGTGCCGCTGACCGGCGGCTGGTGGCAGGTGGACCCGGCCTGGCGCCCCTTGCTGGCCACGGTCACCGCACCCGCGACCCCGCTGTCGCGGGTGGCCTGCCTGGGCCGGCTGGTCGGGGAACTGGCCGAGGCCGGGGCCGTGCTGGAAGCGATCGAGCTGTGCCTGCAGTCGGGCTGGCCGGGCCTGGCCGCCGACCTGCTCACCGGGGAGGCCGAAGCCCTGGTCGCGGCGGGCCGGCACGCGGCGCTGGCCCGCTGGCTGGGACAGCTGCCCGCCGTCGAAACCAGCAGCCGGCCCGCCCTGGCCCGGGCCGCCGCCGCGCTGAGCCCGGCCGACCCGGAACCGGCCGCTGGGCCCGCGATGGCCCTCGCGCCGCCGCGACGTCGCTGGTTCTTCCGCTGGCCCGGGCTCGGGGCATCCCCGCCGAACGCGCTGGCCCCGGACGTCGCCCCGGTCCCGGCCCGCCCGGCGGTACCCCGGGCGGCCAGCCCGTCGCACCGGGTCCCGCCGGAACCGGCCGCGGTGCTGGGCCGACCGGACGCCCGGGTGGTCCCGGTCCAGATGGAGGCCCGGTTGCTCGGGCCGTTCGCCCTGACCGTGGCGGGCCAGCCCGCCGAGCAGTGGCGCGGACACCGTGGCCGCCTCCTGCTGGCCTACCTGTTAGTCAACCGCGGCCGGCCGCAGGGCCGGGACGAACTGGGCACCGCCTTCTGGCCCGACGCCGCGCCCAGCGTGGTCCGGAACCGGCTGCACGTGGCCCTGTACGGCCTGCGCCGGGACCTGCGCCGGCTGACCGAGCACCCGATCGTGGTCTACGGCCCACGCGGCTTCGGCCTGGACGCCGGGGTCAGCCTGTGGCTGGACATCGAGGAGTTCGAGAGCGCCCTGGCCACCGCGCGCGACCACCAGCCCGGGGCGCCCGGCCAGGCCCTCGGCCGGTACGAGACGGCGCTCGGGCTGTACCGGGGTGAGCTGCTGGCCGACGCGCCGTTCGAGGAGTGGGCCCACGTCTACCGGGAGCGGCTCCGGCTGCAGTACCTGGAAACCCTCGACCAGGTGGCCCAGGGCCGGTTCGAGGCCGGCCGGTACGCCGACTGCCTGGACGCCTGCCAGCAGCTCCTCCCGGGTGAGCTGTGCCGGGAGGAACTGCACCGCCTGGCCATGCGCTGCTACACCCGGCTGAACCAGCCGCACCTGGCCATCCGCCAGTACCATCAGTGCGAGCGGCAGCTCCGGGACGACCTCGGGCTGGTTCCGGCCGAACCGACCCGCCAGCTGTACGAGCGGATCCGCCGCCGCCAGTTCGTCTAGCTCCGGTCCGCGGTCACGGGGCCTCGGCCAGGCGGCGGAGGAGGGCGGCGATGGCGTCGCTGTCCAGGGCGCCGGCGTCGCCCCCGTCTGGGGCAGCGGCGGGGGCGAAGAAGGCCTGGTCGGCTTGCTCGACGGCGGTGATGGCCTGGCGGGCGACGCGCTCACCGGCCGGGGTGACGCGGAGGCGGCGGGCGCGGGTGTCGTGGGGGTCGGTCTCCCGGGCCAGCAGGCCCTTGGCGGCCAGCTTGCGGACGACCTCGGAGGTCATCTTGACGTCGGTGCCGGCCTGGCGGGCCAGGGCCAGCTGGTTGGGCACCTGGCCGCGGTCGTTCAGCCACCAGGCGCAGGAGAGCAGCACGAACTGCACGTGGGTCAGGTCGAGCGGGGCCAGCACGGCGGCGACCTGGCGCTGCCAGCGCAGGGTGGCGTGCCAGAGCCAGAAGCCGGGGCTGTAGTCGGGGCCGTCGATGGTCATGCCGCCGCGCAGGCCAGCAGGCCGTCCATGGCCTCGGGGAAGTCGGCGGTGATCTCCGGACCCAGCTGCGGGCCCAGCTCGGCGGCGCCGTCGCCGGTGATCTCCAGCCGGTGCGTGATCCGGGTGCCGCCGCCGACCAGCCGGGTCAGGGTATGGCTGAACTCCAGCGTGACTCCGCCGAAGCCGGTCCGGTCGGCGTAGTACTCGGGCTCGGCGATGGCCACGATCGTGGACACGATCGGCTCCTGGCCCACCGGCGTCATCGCCACCCGGGTCCCGACCGCGAACGGGCCCTGCAGGGCGACCCGCTCCATCGAGGTGTCCCAGCGCGGCCACTGGTCCAGGTCGCGGAGCACGGCCCACACCGCCTCCGGGCTGACCGCCGTCTCCACCGTGTGTTCATGGACCCACATCGCGACCACCCTCACCTGCCGTCGGCACTCAGACATTGACCTTCCATATTG
>DASXJM010000492.1:0-3504 GCA_036497405.1 Streptosporangiaceae bacterium
CGAGCTGGAGCGGTCCGGGGCCGGCGACGTCATCCGGCACAAGGCCGGGCTGCCCCCGGCCACCTACTTCGCCGGCGGCAAGATCAAGTGGCTGCTGGACAACGTGGACGGGCTGCGGGCCGACGCCGAGAAGGGCGACGCCATCTTCGGCACCACCGACTCGTGGGTGCTGTGGAACCTGACCGGCGGGACCGACGGCGGCGTGCACATCACCGACGTGACCAACGCCAGCCGGACCATGCTGATGAACCTGGAGACGCTGGACTGGGACGAGGAGCTGCTCGGCTTCCTGGGTGTGCCCCGGGCCATGCTGCCCGAGATCCGGCCCAGCTCGGTATCGGAGCCCTACGGCACCACCCGGGCCGGAGGCCCGGTGCACGGCGAGATCCCGATCACCGGCATCCTCGGCGACCAGCAGGCCGCCACCGTGGGCCAGGTCTGCTTCAGCCCCGGCGACGCCAAGAACACCTACGGCACCGGCAACTTCCTCATCCTGAACACCGGCACCGAGCTGATCCGGTCCAAGGCCGGGCTGCTCACCACCCCGGCCTACAAGTTCGGTGACGACCCGGTGGTGTACGCGCTGGAAGGCTCGATCGCGGTGACCGGCTCGGCCGTGCAGTGGCTGCGCGACCAGCTCGGCATCATCAGCGGCGCGGCCGAGAGCGAGAGCCTGGCCCGCCAGGTCGAGGACACGGGCGGCATCTACTTCGTGCCCGCGTTCTCCGGCCTGTTCGCGCCCTACTGGCGCTCCGACGCCCGCGGCGCGATCGTCGGCCTGTCCCGCTACAACACGAACGCCCACCTGGCCCGGGCCACACTGGAAGCCATCTGCTACCAGAGCCGCGACGTCGTCGAAGCCGGTGAGCAGGACTCCGGCGTGCACCTGGACGTGCTCAAGGTCGACGGCGGCGTCACCGCCAACGACCTGTGCATGCAGCTGCAGGCCGACATCCTGGGCGTGCCGGTCAGCCGGCCGGTGGTGGCCGAGACCACCGCGCTCGGCGCCGCCTACGCGGCCGGGCTGGCCACCGGGTTCTGGCGCGACATCGAGGAGCTCAAGGCCAACTGGAACGAGTCCAAGCGCTGGGAGCCGCAGTGGTCTGAGCAGCAGCGCGAGGAGGGCTACGCGGGCTGGAAGAAGGCCGTGCAGCGCACCCTGGACTGGGTCGACGTCGGCTAGCGGCTCCCGGGGTCAGCTCAGGATTTCGCTCAGATTGAAGTTGACCGGTTCCTCCAGTTGGTCGTACGTACACGACTGGGGGAGCCGGTCCGGCCGCCAGCGGACGAACTGGGCGGTGTGGCGGAAGCGCACGCCCTCCATGTGGTCGTAGCGGACCTCGACCACCCGCTCGGGCCGCAGCGGCACGAACGACAGGTCCTTGCCCGCGTTCCACCGGCTGGTCTCGGCCTTACGCGGGGTGCGCTGGCCCTCATCCTGCCGCTGCCAGTTCCACGGGTGGCCTTCGAAGCTGGTCACGTACGGCTGCAGCTCGGTCATGAGTTCCCGGCGGCGCTCCATCGGGAACGCCCCGATCACGCCCACGCTGGCCAGCTTGCCGTCCGCGGTGTACAGGCCGAGCAGCAGCGAGCCGACCGCGTCCGGCCCGCTCTTGTGGACCCGGTAGCCGGCCACCACGCAGTCCGCGGTCCGCTCGTGCTTGATCTTGAACATGGTCCGCTTGTCCTCGACGTACGGGCCGTCCAGCTTCTTGGCCACCACGCCGTCCAGGCCCGCCCCCTCGAACTGGCCGAACCAGGTCTGGGCCACCTCCCGGTCCCGGGTGGCCGGGGTCAGGTGCACCGACTTCCCGGCCCCGGACAAGGCCTGCTCCAGCGCCTCCCGCCGGGCCGAGAACGGCTCCTCGGTCAGGTTCGCCTCGCCCACCGCCAGCGCGTCGAAACACACCAGGTGGGCCGGGGTCTGCTCGGCCAGCAGGTTGATCCGGCTCTCGGCCGGGTGGATGCGCTGCAGCAGGGCCTCGAAGTCCAGCTTCCGCCCCTCGCCGTCCGGGATCACGATCTCCCCGTCGATGACGCACCGCTCCGGCAGCTCGGCCTTGATCGCGGCCACCAGCTCCGGGAAGTAGCGGGTCATCGGCCGCTCGTTGCGGCTGCCGATCTCGACCTCGTCGCCGTCGCGGAAGATGACCGCGCGGAAGCCGTCCCACTTGGGCTCGTAGCTGAACGCCCCGTCGGGGATGTCGGGCACCGACTTGGCCAGCATCGGCGAGATCGGCGGGTTCACCGGAAGATCCATGCCACCATCATCTACCAGGCCAATGACACTGATAGCAAAGACCGGGAGAGGCCGATGGGCGGAGTACGGCGGGTCGTCCCGCTGACCCTGGGCTGGGAAGACCTGCCGCGGAGCGTGTCGATCCACGGCGACACGTCCGGGGCAATGCTGCGCGAGCCGGTGCCGGGGGTACTGCTGCTGTGCGACGGCGGCTGGCTGCTGCTGGACACCGGGTTCAACACCGCGCTGATCCGCGACCCCTGGCTCCGGCGGCGTTTCCACGGCAATCCGGTCGAACAGCCCATCCTGCCCGGGCCCGGTGAACCCCTGGAAGAGGCCCTGGCCGCGGCGGGGATCGACCTGGCCGACGTGCACGCGGTGGCCGTGAGCCACCTGCACCTGGACCACGCGGGCGGCCTCAAGCTGTTCGCGGGCCGGGTCCCCGTGCACGTCCAGCGGCGCGAGCTGGCTTACGGCCTCAGCGACGGTCCCGGGCCGGAGGAGAACGGCATCTTCCGGATCGACTACGACGACCCCCGCCTGGACTGGCGCCAGGCCGACGGCGACACCGAGATCGCCCCCGGCGTCACCGCCGTCCTGACCGCGGGCCACACCCCCGGCCACCAGAGTTTCATCGTCGACCTGGACCCGTCGGTGGGCGGCGGCGGCATCGTGTTCGCGTTCGACGCCGCCGACCTCACCGAAAACATCGACGCCGAACTCCCGGTCGGTGGCTTCATCGACGTCGAGCCGGAGGTCACCGTGGCCGCCATCCGCAGGCTCAAGTCCCTGGCCAGCGACCGCGGCTACCCCATCGTCCCCGGCCACGACCCCGTCGCCTGGCCCGCCCTCACCGAGGAGCTGTCGGCGCGCTGGCCCGCCCGCTAGCCCGCCGTTGGCCCGGCGGACATTTATTCACCGTGGCCGGTCAGCAACTCGCCGTACTCCGGTTCCCGCTCCGGTACCGGGCCGCTCACCCTTTTCGCCGCCGGAATTGCGAATTCCCTGACCGTCTCGCCAGCGCGCGGGATGCCACGTATTTTGCCTTACCTATGGTCGGGTTGTTTGTCGTCGCGGTCGCGCTCGGGCTGAACAATTTCGCCGCCGCGATCGCCATCGGCGTCAGCGGCGTGGACCGGCGTACCGAGCTGACGGTGGCCACGGTCTTCGGCCTGTGCGACGTCGCGATGCCGGCCATCGGCATGCTCATCGGCGCCGGCCTGGCCGGCCCGCTGGGGCCGGCCGCCCACTGGGCCGGCGCCGGG
>DASXJM010000493.1:0-3631 GCA_036497405.1 Streptosporangiaceae bacterium
CAGGGCGACGGCGCGGGAGGCGTGACCCTGGCCCTGGCGGGTGGTGGCCACCCAGTAGCCGAGCGAGGCCCCGCGGACCGGGCCGTACTCGATGTTCTGGATCGTGACCTGGCCGATCACCTCCGAGCCGGAGACAATCACGGCCGGCCAGATGTCGCCGCTGGCGTGCCGGGCCAGCAACTGCTCGATCCGGCGGTGCTGGCCCGCGGGGGTGAAGAAGCCCGCGGGCCGGAACGGCTCCCAGCGCTCGAACGCCTCCTCATCCCGGCTCAGGTGAACCGAGATGGCCTCGGCGTCGCCGTCCTCGATCAAGCGGATGCCGGTGGGTCCAGAATTCACCCCGTCAGGGTACGGACCACTGCTGGTTGCTGCCGCCGTTACAGGTCCACAGGTCGAGCTGGGTGCCTTCGGTGGTGTTGAACCCCGGGTCGTCCAGGCACTTGCCGGATACCGGGTTGACCAGTTCGCCGTTGACGGCCAGCCACTGCTGGTTGGCGCCGCCGTTGCAGGTCCACTCCTCGATCAGGGCGCCGTCGGCGGTGCTGGCCCCGGTCACGTCCAGGCACTGGCCGTTGATGCCGACGGTGCCGTTGCCGTTCATGGTCCAGGTCTGGGCGGCCGGGTCGTTGTCGCAGGGCCACAGCTCGACCTTGGTGCCCGGGCTGGCCGAACCGCCGGTGACGTCCACGCAGTCGGCGGTGTCGACGCCCGCGACGATGGGCCCGGACGGGGTGGCCGAGCCGGCCGGGGCCACGGACAGGTTGTCGAACTGGTCGGTCTGGTAGCCGGACGTGCCGAACCCGACCATCCCCGAGGGGTAGGACGAGTCGGTGACCGTGCCGACCGTGGTCCCGTTGATGGCGGCCGAGATCGAGCTGCCGTTGAAGGTCAGGGCCAAGTGCTGCCAGGTCCCGGTGCCGGGCGCGGCCACCGTGCCGCTGGCCAGCGTGGCCAGGCTGCCACCCGAGTTGTTGCGCACGATGGACCAGGCCCCGGTGTTGCTGAGCTGCAGGTAGTACTCGTTGATCCCGGCCGGGCCGAAGCTGTGCTGGGTGCCGGCCCGGCCGATCAGCTGCACCGAGCCGGCCTGGGCGATCAGCGCGTCGGCCGAGACCGTGTAGTTGCCCCAGCTCAGGTTGCCGCCGATGGTGTACGGGTTGGAATCGCCGTCCCACTCGATGGGCTTGGTCGCGGCCTGCTGCTGGACGCAGCGGCCGGACCGGCCGGCCGCGCAGGGCCCGACCTCGAACGCGCCCTGCTGCTGGGACAGGTAGCGGGGCTGCTGGCCGGCGGTGTCACTGTCGAAGCGGTCCGACCAGGGCAGGGTCAGCGTGCCCGGCGCCGGGCTGGCCGCGGTGCCCTTGCCCTGCCCGGTGGTGGTGGTCAGCGTGTAGACGTAGCCGGGCTGGACGGTCAGCGAGTAGCTGCCGTTGGACGGCGTGATGCTGGCCTGCTGGACCAGGTTGGTGGCCGCGCTCGGGGTGTTCACGTTGGTGGCCCAGACGTGCGCCGGACCGGTGGACAGGCCGCCGCTCACGGTCACGTTGACGGTCTGGGCCGCACTGGCGGTGGTGGTCTCGATGATGGTCGAGTAGTCGGTCCCGGTGCTGGACTTCAGCGAGACGTAGCTGCCGTTGGACTCGGCACCGCCCAGGTAGCCGGAGCCGGTGCTGAGGAACTGCCAGCCGGGCTGGGTGAACTGGGTGACCTGGGCCGTGGCCCACAGGCTCTCCCCCAGGCTGTAGGCGCCGGACCAGGGCTGGTTGGCCAGGACCAGGCCGTCGGTGCTGTAGGGCAGGTCCGGGTAGACGGCCGCCACCACCGGCCAGTTGATGTAGGCGGTCAGCCCGGCGTCGGTGTAGCCGCGGGTGATCGAGCGGATCAGCGCGGGCGCGCCCGAGTTCAGGTCCTGGGAGCCGTTCTCGCTGGCCCACAGCGGTTTGCCGGTGCTGGTGGCGGTGGCGTTGCCGGGGCAGGTGTCGGCGTTGCCGCCGTCGCCGCCCTGGCAGGGATAGTGCACCCCGATGATCGAGACGCTGCTGGCGAACGTGGGGTTGGAGGCGATGTCGCTGGCGATGCTCCAGTCGCTGTCGGCCCCGACGATCTGCACGGCGGCGTAGCCGTCGGCGTTGAGCGTGGACCGCAGTTGCTCGTACCAGGCGATGTTGTAGCCGCGCTCGTTCCAGCCACCCAGGTAGTTGATGGTCAGCCCGTCGCTCTTGGCGCAGTTCAGCCAGCTGACCAGGTAGTTGATCATGTCGGTGGACCAGAAGTTCCCGCCGCCGATCCAGCCCGGCGCACCCCAGGCCAGCCCGTACAGCTTGATGTTCGGGTTGCGGGCCCTGGCCTGTTCCATGAGCCAGAACTCGTACCCGTTGCCGCAGCTGACCGCGCCGGAGGTGTGCTCCAGGCTGGACTCAGAACCGTCGGTGGAGTTGGTGTCGCCGCCGATCTCGACCTTGAGGATCTGCAGGTCGGCGCCGTAGTCCGGCTTGAACAGGTAGTCCAGGATCTGCTGTTGCTGCGCGGCCGGGTAGTCGGTCAGCAGCCGCGTGTTGCCGCCGCCCCCGCTGATAGCTCCAATTCCGCCGAAGGTCTTTCCGGTGCTGTTCCCGTTCACGCTGATCGTGGTCGCGGCCGCGGCGGCCGGGGCCGCGACGGCGGGGGTGGCGGCGGCCGGGATGGCCAGCACGCAGCAGGCGGCGCCGAGCACGGCGGCCGCGGCCAGGGCGACGGGCCGGGCCAGCAATCGCGGAATTCTGTGCATTCCTGACCCCTTAAGCCTGAATATGTTGGAACCTCTGCGTTTATTCAGGCACCGGATCGGGGTCCGGTCAAGGGGGCCGCGCTAGCGGCTGGTGCACCACGGCGTGGACGGGGGCGACAGCTGGGGCATCCGCCACGCGCTGGCCGCCTGGGCCACGACCGCGGCCGCGTCCTGCAGCGGCGACCCGGTACGGACCGGGTGGCCGGCCAGGAAGGCACGCACCGCCTGCTGGACCCCGGGCTCACCGAGCAGCCCGCCGTGCAGCGCGGCCACCACCATGGTGTGCGCGGGCAGCTGACAGGCGGGCAGGGTGAGGCTGTCGGCCAGCGGCACCACCGCCAGCCAGCGCTTCGGGTGCAGGCGGTTCTCGCGCACCGCGGCCTGGGCGTAGCGGGCCCCGACCTGGTTGACCGAGTTGATCAGCTTCTCGGCCCCGGAGGTGCCGAACGGGGACAGGCCGCCCACGAACCAGACCACAGCCTGGAGGGCGTAACCGGGCACGGCGCCGCGGGCGTCGCGGTCGTCGGAGGGGTAGCTGACCTGGCCCGGGTTGACGATCGGGCTGAGCAGGACCACCGATCCGATCGGCACGTCCGGATGCCGGGCCAGCATCGCGTACACGCCCAGCGTGCCCTCGCTCTCGGCGACCAGGTTGACCGGGCGCCCGGTTTCGGCGTGCAGCCGCTCGACCTGGGCCGCGATCCGGTCTCCGAGCTGGGACAGCGGCAGGTCGCTGGCGGCGGCGTTCTGCGGCCGGGGGCGGCCATCGGGGCGCAGGCCCAGGTAGGAAAACTGCTCGGCGAGCGCGCCACCGCCGATGGCGCGCAGGGTGGCGGCCGAGGAGCAGCAGGTCGAGCCGAACCC
>DASXJM010000494.1:0-2008 GCA_036497405.1 Streptosporangiaceae bacterium
CCCTTGGGGATCTTGGCCCCGATGGCCTGGAACTTGGCCGGGTTCTGCAGGAACTCCTTGATCTCCTGGAGCTCCTCGATGGCCTCGTCGGCCCCGGCCACGTCGGCGAAGGTGGTCTTGGGGGTGTCCTTGGTGATCAGCTTGGCCTTGGACTTGCCGAAGTTCATCACCCGCGAGCCGCCGCCCTGCATCTGGCTGAGCAGCAGGAAGAAGAACAGCGCGATGACGATGTACGGGATGAACGAGAGCAGCAGGCTCCACACCGAGTTGCTGGACGGAATGGAGACCGTGTAGCCGTCCTTGAGCTGGTGGGCTTCTACCTGCTTCTGCAGCTCCTGCTGAAGCTGGAGGCCCTGCCCGGTGACCCAGTCGGCCTGGTACTGCTGGCCGCTGTTGGTCGTCACCTGGATGGTCTGGTTCTTGTCGGTGATCTTCGCCGACTTGACCTGGCCGTTGTTGATGAGCGAGACAACCTTGGAGGTGTCAGTCGACTGAAACGAGCTGCCCGCGTTGGCCAGGTTGAACAGGACCACCACGACCAGCACAGCCAAGGCGAACAGCCCCAGCATCCTGAATGAGCGCTTTGAATCCATCGACGAGCGACCCCCTCGGCGAGGGGCCGTTCCCTCCTGACCAGCCTCACGTCCCGCCGACCTCCGGCGGGACCACCTTGCCTTAACCTTGCCCGGTCAACGCTTCTACGGTTCGGTTCTGTTCCCCCCGTAAACGTGGGGGGCGAGAGTACCGATAAAGGGCAGGTTACGGTACCGCTCGGCGTAGTCGAGCCCGTATCCGATCACGAAGTCGTCGCCGATGTCGAAGCCGGTGTAGGTGACGTCGACCTCCCGGGCCCGCGCCGCTCCGGGCTTGCGCAGCATGGTGCAGACCCGGACCGAGGCCGGCCCCCGCGACTCCAGGTTTCCGACCAGCCAGGACAGGGTCAGGCCGGAGTCGATGATGTCCTCCACGATCAGCACGTCCCGGCCGGAGATGTCGGTGTCCAGGTCCTTGAGGATGCGGACCACCCCGGACGACTGGGTGCCCGAGCCGTAGGAGGACACCGCCATCCAGTCCATCTGGACCGGCAGGTGCATGGCCCGGGCCAGGTCGGCCATGACCATGATCGCGCCCTTCAGCACCCCGACCAGGAGCAGATCGCGGTCGGCGTAATCGGCGTCAATCTGAGCCGCGAGCTCCGCTATGCGCTGGTGCAGCCGCTCCTCGCTGATCAGTACTTCCTTCAGATCCGTGCCCAGATCGCCCGCGTCCACGGTCATCCTCCTGTTGCGGTTCACATCGCTCGTCGTTACGGGTGAACCGGACCTGGCCGTCCCGGCGGAACCCGCGCACGCCCCCGGGAAGGTCGACCCACCGCTGTCCGCGCCATCCTGTCACCAGCGCGTCGAGTTGCTGCACGTGACCCGCGGCCAGGGCCCCGGCCGGGCACCCGGCCGCCACCGCGGCGTGGCGCAGGACCCGGGTCCGGATGGCGGCCGGCAACCCGGCCAGGCTGTCAGCCAGCAGGCTGGTGTCGTCCGGGCCGCCCCCGCCGGTCCGTTCGGCCTCGGTGGCGGCCAGCGCGTCGAGGAAGTCGGCGTCGGCCCGCAGTTGCCCGGCGCTGCGGGCCAGGGCCCCGGTCACCCCGGGCCCGAGGACGGCCTCCAGCACCGGCATCAGCTCGTGCCGGACCCGGGACCGGGTGAACCGGGGGTCGTCGTTGTGCGGGTCGTCCCACACCGGCAGGTCCTGGGCCGCGCAGGCGGCCCGGGTCACCGGGCGCGCAACCGACAGCAGCGGGCGCCGGTAGAGCCCGCGGCGGGCGGGCATGCCGGCCAGCGACCGGGCCCCCGAGCCGCGGGCCAGCCCGAGCAGGACCGTCTCGGCCTGGTCGTCCCGGGTGTGCCCGAGCAGGACGGCGGCGGCGCCGGTTTCGCGGGCGGCCGCGTCCAGCGCCTGGTAGCGGGCCGTCCGGGCCGCGGCCTCCGGCCCCGGATGGTCCGGGCCGCCG
>DASXJM010000495.1:0-5274 GCA_036497405.1 Streptosporangiaceae bacterium
ACCGGCATGTACTGCGAGCCGCTGACCGGCCAGGTCATCGGCCTCCCCGAGCACACCGGCGACCTCGAAGGCTGGCTGCGCGCCGAGCTGGAGCAGGTCACCGACCCGGTCGGCCTGGACGTGCACGTGCACACCCGGCGCGGCAGCCCGGCCCGGGAGCTGGCCGCCATCGCCGCCGAGCACGACGCCGACGCCCTGGTCATCGGCGCCCCCTCCCGCAGCTGGCGGCGCATGGGTGGCTCGGTCCCCAGCTGGCTCACCAAGCACGCCAACTGCCCCGTCATCGTCGTCCCCTGAGCCCCGGCGGTCAGCGGAAGTCCCGGCTGGGCGGGGCGGCGGCGACCCGCAGGCGGCGCAGCCGGGAGGCGACCAGGTTGGTGGCGCCCTCGGTGCGTTCGACCCGGCCGTGGACCAGGAGGGCCCCCGATTCGGCACCGATCCGGCGGTAGCGGGCCCAGATGTGCGGGGGGCAGATGACGTTGGTCATTCCGGTCTCGTCTTCCAGGCTCATGAACACCACCCCGCCCGCGGTCTCGGGTCGCTGTCTGTGGGTGACCAGGCCGCCGACCACCACCCGGGCGCCGGGCCGGGCGGTACCCAGGCCGGCCGCGGTCAGCACGCCGCCGGCGTCCAGGTCGGCCCGCAGGTGCACCAGCGGGTGGGTGCCGTAGATTCCGGTGGCCCACAGGTCGGCCACGGTCTCCTCGACCGGGGTCATGGCGGGCAGCGTAGGCGCGGCCAGGCCGGGCGTGCTGCCCGGCAGCTGGGCCGGGCGGATGCCCGCCGCGGCGCCCGCCGCCCACATCGACTCCCGGCGGCCGGTACCGAAGCAGCCGAACGCGCCCGCGGCGGCCAGGGCCTCCAGGGCCAGCGGCGACAGCCGGGTCCGGCGGGCGAAGTCTTCCAGGTCCTGGTACGGCCGCCCGGCCGCGACCGCGGCGGCGGGGTCCGCACCCAGGTTGCGGACCCCGCGCAGGCCGAGCCGGATGGCGGGCTGCGGCCCGTCGGCCCCGATCTCGGTCCCCACCCCCGCCCCGGCTCCGGCTCCGGCTCCGGTGGGCTCCAGGGTGGCCAGGTCGCTGCTGAGGTTGACGTCCACCCCGCGCACCTCGACCCCGTGCCGCCGGACGTCGCTGATCAGGCTGGCCGGGGAGTAGAACCCCATGGGCTGGCAGCGCAGCAGGGCGGCGGTGAACGCGGCCGGGTAGTAGCGCTTCAGCCAGGCGCTGGCGTAGACCAGGTAGGCAAAGCTGATCGCGTGGGATTCGGGGAATCCGTAGCTGGAGAAGGCCAGGATCTTCTGGTAGACATCCTCGGCCACCTCGCCGGAGATGCCCCGGGCGGCCATCCCCTCCAGCAGCCGCTGGCGCAGTTCATCGATCCGCTCCGGGGCCCGCTTCGAGCTCATGGCCTGCCGCAGCTTGTCCGCCTCGGACGGGCTGAAGCCCGCGCAGTCGATGGCCAGCTGCATCATCTGCTCCTGGAACAGCGGCACCCCGAAGGTCTTCTCCAGGGCCCCCCGCATGGACTCGTGCGGGATCAGCCGCTCCTCGGTGCCAGCCCGGCGACGCAGATAGGGGTGGACGGAGCCGCCCTGGATGGGGCCGGGCCGGATCAGGGCCACCTCCACCACCAGGTCGTAGAACTTCTCCGGGCGTAGCCGGGGCAGGGTGGACATCTGGGCCCGTGATTCGACCTGGAACACCCCGACGGTGTCGGCCGCCTGGAGCATCCGGTAGACGGCCGCGTCCTCCTGCGGGATCGAGTTCAGCGTCCAGGAGTGCCCGTAGTGGGTCTCGACCAGGTCGAAGCAGTCGTGCAGGGCCGACAGCATGCCCAGCCCGAGCAGGTCGAACTTGACCAGCCCGGCGTAGGCGCAGTCGTCCTTGTCCCACTGCAGCACGCTGCGGCCCGGCATCCGCGCCCACTCGACCGGGCAGACGTCGCTGACCGGCCGGTCGCAGATGACCATGCCGCCGGAGTGGATGCCCAGGTGCCGGGGCAGCCGGGCCAGCTGCCCGGCCAGCGCGGCCACGTCACCGGGCACGCCGGCCTCGGTGTCCGCCACCTCCCCCGGCCCGGCCCGGTGGGACCAGGCGTTCAGCTCCTCGGGGGGATGGCCGAGCGCGCGGCCCGCGTCCCGCAGCGCCATCCGCGGCCGGTACGTGATCACGTTGGCCACCTGGGCCGCCCGGTCCCGGCCGTACTGGTCGTAGACGTACTGGATCACTTCCTCCCGGCGGCGGTGCTCGATGTCCAGGTCGATGTCGGGCGGACCGTCCCGGCCCGCGGACAGGAAGCGCTCGAACAGCAGACCGTGCCGGACCGCGTCCACGCTGGTGATGCCGAGCGCGTAGCAGACCGCCGAGTTCGCGGCCGAGCCCCGGCCCTGGCACAGGATGTTCTGGTTCTCGCAGAAGCGCACGATGTCGTGGACGAGCAGGAAATAGCCGGGGAACCCGAGCTGGCCGATCACCGCCAGCTCGTGCTCGATCTGCCGGTAGGCCCCGCGCTGCCACTCGGCTCCGGGTGGGCCGTAGCGTTTCGGGGCCTCCTCCGCGACCAGCGCCCGCAGCCAGGACAGCTCGTCGTACCCGGCCGGCACCGGGAAGTCGGGCAGCTTCGGGGCCAGGTCCCCGAAGCTGAACGCGCAGTCCAGGGCCAGCGCCACGGTCCGCTGCTGAACTCCGGGAAACCGGCGCAGCCGGTGGCTCATCTCCGCCCCGGACCGCAGGTAGGCGGCCCCGGTGGCGGGCAGCCAGCCGTCCATCTCGGTCAGGCTGTGCCGGGCCCGGATCGCGGCCAGCGTCTCGGCCAGCCGGGCCCGGGCCGGGGCGGCGTAGTGCACGT
Source organism: Streptosporangiaceae bacterium (assembly GCA_036497405.1). Taxonomy (GTDB): domain Bacteria; phylum Actinomycetota; class Actinomycetes; order Streptosporangiales; family Streptosporangiaceae; genus Bog-532. The sequence goes on from DASXJM010000495.1 coordinate 2,851, forward strand.
TGCCGGTGGCCACCAGGCCGACCCCGGCCGCGTCGGCCAGCCCGGCCAGCAGGTCGTTCCGTTCGTCGTCACCGGGCTGGTCGTGGAAGGTCAGCTCGGCCAGGACGTTACCGGGGCCGAACCGGGCGGTCAGCCCGCGCAGCTCGGCCAGGGCCGCGGCCGGGCCGTCGGTGGCCAGGGCGGCGGGCACCGCCCCCTTGCGGCAGCCGGTCAGCACCACCCAGTGCCCGTCGTGGGCCTGCCCGAGCGCATCCAGGTCGTAGACCGGCCGTCCCTTGGCTCCCCCGGCCAGCTGGGCCGCGCTGATCACCGCCGACAGTCGCTTGTAGCCCTCGGGGTCCCGGGCCAGTACCAGCAGGTGGCGGCCCGCCGGGTCGGGCGACCCGGCCCGTTCCGGCCCGTCCGGAGTACCGTCCAGGGAAAGCTCGGCGCCGAACACGGTGGCCGGGGCCCCGGGCCCGGCCTCGGCCGCGGCCTGGGCGAACTGAGCCACCCCGTACATGCCGTCATGGTCGGTGACGGCCAGCGCGACCAGGCCGAGCCGGGCTGCTTCGGCGGCCAGTTCGGCCGGGCTGGACGCCCCGTCCAGGAAGCTGTACGAGGAGTGGCAGTGCAGTTCGGCCCAGGGCAGTTCAGCCCCGGGCCCACCATCAGGGCGGCCCGGGCCCGCGCCGTCGCGCCGTCGCCGTTCCGGGCCGGACGGCAGCCGGGTCACATTCCAGGACAGCCGCCGCTCGAGCTCGCGCCAGCTGACCGGTGGGTTGTTCCAGCCCATCAGTCGTACCGGGCTTCGATCTGCCAGCGGCCCTGCTCGACCGCGGCCAGCCAGCCGATGCCGTCCCCGGTGACCAGCTGGAACCGGGCCCGGCGGGTCGCGTGTCCGCTGTCCCACCAGCGTTCGGTCACCGGCCACGGCCCGGCCCAGGCGGTGATGGCCCGCCACGGGCCGCTCCCGGTGGTCAGCGCGTCCGGGGACGCCGACACCACCGCCCGCCCGGTGACCGTCACCGGGGCGCCCGACGCGTCCACGACCTGGGCCGGCCGCGGCGCCGGGTACACCGTGGCCGGGGCGGGCGGCGGAATGCGCCCGGGCCACGGCCGGTCCGCGGCCAGCCGCGCCTCCCGCAGGTCACCGAACGGCACCAGCACCACCCGGTCGCCCGGGCCCCGGCCCCCGGCCAGCATCGGATGGGTCACCGACTCGTGCCCGAGCATGGCCTGCAGCCGCACGGCGGCCCGCTCGACCCGGTCCCGGACCAGGTCGTCCCCCCACAGCGCGAGCTGCCGGCCGACGTCCCGGACCAGCTGGTCCGGGACCAGCCGCAACCGGCTGATCCCCCCGTCGGCCCGGGTCGTCCCGTCGTTCTCCTGGCCTTCCCCGTCCTGGCCGGCTTGCCAGCCATCCAGCTGCCAGCGCACCCGCTGCGCGATGGCCAGCGCCGACAGCAGGCCGTCGTGACGCCAGAGCCGGGCGCCTTCCCGGCCGTCCCCGGCCGTGACTTCGACCCGGATCCGGACGCAGGACAGACCGCGGGCGGCCAGGGTGGCCAGCATCTGGTCGGCGAGGTTCTTGGCCGCGAACACCACCGGCTCGGCCAGCGCGGGCGGGTCGAACTCGCTGGTGGCCGACAGGTCGGCCGCCACCGCCCCCGCGGCCAGGCGCCGGGCTTCCGCGCCCCGGGCGATCCGCTGAGCCGCGCTGCCCTCGGCCCCGAACCGGCTGGCCACGTCCCGGGCTGGCAGCGCGGCGAAGTCGCCCAGGGTCCGCAGGCCCAGCCGGATCAGCTGCCCGGCCAGGACCGGGCGGCCCAGGACGTGCACCGGGTACGGGGCCAGGAACCGCCGCGTGCCGCCGGGTGGCACCACGAGAGCCGCTTGCTCAGGCCCGGCCGCCCGGGCCGCCAGGCAGGCCGCGAACTGGCCGTCGGCCACCCCGGTGTGGCAGGCGTACCCCCGGGCCGCCACCGCGTCCGCGATCTGCCGGGCCAGCGCCTCCTCACCGCCGAAGTACCGGGCCGGCCCGCGGGCGCCGAGCATGCACCACCCGGGCCGGATCACCTCCACCACCGGGCAGAAGGCCTCCACCGCCGTGACCACCCGTTCGAAGGCCCGGGCCTCGGCGGTGCTCTCCTTGAGGTTCTCCCCGGAGCCCTCTTCGGGCCAGTCCGGGCACCACACGGCCAGGATCCGGGCCGGGCGGCCCTCGCTGGCCGCCCTCACGGGACCGCCGCCACCGTGACCGGCACGGGAGCCGTGGCCGGAGCCAGGGCGGGGGCTCCGGCCAGGTCGGCTCCGGCCAGCGGGTCGAGGCCGCCGGCGGCCCAGGCGGGCACGGCCGGGCGGGCGGCGGCCGTCTCGTCCACGGTCACCGTGCCGTCCGGACCGGGCAGCCACAGCCACTGACGCCGGGGCCGGGCGGCGGCG
>DASXJM010000496.1:0-27858 GCA_036497405.1 Streptosporangiaceae bacterium
CAGGTTACTCACGTGTTACTCACCCGTTCGCCGCTCGAGTACCCCGAAGGGCCTTTCCGCTCGACTTGCATGTGTTAAGCACGCCGCCAGCGTTCGTCCTGAGCCAGGATCAAACTCTCCGTTGATGATCAACAGCAACCCGCGAGATAAACCCGCAGATCGCAAATCATGCAGAGAGCACCCTCAATCAAGAGGATGATCTTGACTTAATCTCCGTGGTGCACCAGCCCAGCAAAGGGCCAGCCCACCGACGGGGGTATGTGCTTAATGCACTGGCTTTTAGCACGCTGTTGAGTTCTCAAGAAACAGATGCACACCATCAGCAGACCCTTCAGTCCGCCTCCAGGGCAACTACTCTAACTTACCGGACCAACCCCACCCCGTCAACCAAAACCTTTGGGAAAGTTTTGGAAATCGGAGGGAATTTCGCCGACCTCGGAAATCTTACCCGATTCTCATCCGTGCTTGCGCACGTTTTCTGAATCGAATTTGTTCCGGGGTCCCGCTGGATCCATCTCGCCAAAAATGGCATTTGGTTCCAGTCCGGGTCCGCTTCCGCGGCGCCGTTTCCGGTCCGTGGTTGCGTAGCTAGAGTCTACACGCCCCCGGCACTGGTTCGGACGCCATTTCCGAGGTTGTGGGAGGTGTAACGGCCCGGCCGCGGCCCATATTCCGGACGGGCGAGCACGGATCAGGCCAAGCCTGGCACCGGAAACGGCCCCGCTGCTCCCGATGGCCCAGAGGCCACCGGGGCCGGCGCCAGGCGGGCCCGAACGTCGTCAGGCGGGCCGGACCTCGGCGGCGCCGATGGTGCGCTTGCCGCGGCGCAGGATCAGGTAGCGGCCGTGCAGCAGGTCGTCCCGGCCGGGCACCGCGTCCTCGGCGGTCACCTTCTGGTTGTTCAGATAGGCGCCGCCCTCGGCGATCGTGCGGCGGGCCGCCGACTTGCTGGGCACAATGCCGGTCAGGGCCATCAGGTCGATCACCGACGGCAACGCTTCGTCGGGGGTGGCCAGGAAGACCTCGGTATGCGGAACCTCCGCGCAGGCATCGGCCAGGGTGTGCTCGTCGATCTCGGTCAGCTCGCCCTGTCCGAACAGAGCCCGGCTGGCCGCGATGACCCGGGCGGTGGCGTCGGCCCCGTGCACCAGCGTGGTGAGGTTCTCGGCCAGGGCCCGCTGTCCGGCCCGGGCCCGGGGGTTCTCGGCGGTCTGCCGCTCCAGTTCCCCGATCTCCTCGCGGGACAGGAAGGTGAACACCTTGAGCAGGCCGGGTACCTCGCTGTCCTCCACGTTGAGCCAGAACTGGTAAAAGGCGTACGGGCTCATCAGGTCGGGGCTGATCCAGATGGCCCCGCCCTCAGTCTTGCCGTACTTGGTGCCGTCCGGCTTGGTGATCAGCGGGGTGGCCAGCGCGTGGGCCGAGCCACCTTCCGACCGCCGGATCAGGTCGACCCCGGCGACCAGGTTGCCCCACTGGTCGCTGCCGCCGATCTGCAGCGTGCAGTCGTACCGCCGGTACAGCTCCAGGAAGTCCATGGCCTGCAGGATCTGGTAGCTGAACTCGGTGTAGCTGATGCCGCCCGCTTCCAGCCGGGCCTTGACCGACTCACGGGCCAGCATGTGGTTGACCGGGAAGTGCTTGCCGATGTCGCGCAGGAAATCCAGCACCGGCAGCTGAGCGGTCCAGTCCAGGTTGCTGACGATCGTCGCGCCGCTCGGGGTGTCGGAGAAGTCGAGAAACCGCTCGACCTCGGACCGGATCCGGTCGACCCACTTGGCCACCACGTCCACCGGGTTCAGCACCCGCTCGGCGGACTTGCCGCTCGGATCACCGATCAGCCCGGTGGCCCCGCCGACCAGCCCGATCGGGTGGTGCCCGGCCAGCTGAATCCGGCGCAGGGTCAGCAACTGGACCAGGTTCCCGATGTGCAGGCCGGGTGCGGTCGGGTCGAAGCCGCAGTAGACCGTGACCACACCGGCGTCGAACGCCTTACGAAGCTCGTCGATGTCGGTGGACTGCGCGATCAGGCCGCGCCAGGTCAGCTCGTCGATGATGTCGGTCACGGCTGAATGGTGCCACCTTCGGGGCCGGGAGTGGTAACCGTTTGCGCTTTGGCCCGCTTACGGGGGGTGGCCCGGCGGTAGGCCGAGACCGTACGGTCGCCGTCGATCCAGAACCGCCAGGGAAACTCGGCCGCCTGGGTGATGCCGACCCGGGGGCCGCTCCGGATCGTGTCCGGGGCGGGCGGACCGGCCGGACCGGGAGCGAGGATACGCAGCGGCGAACTCGGGACACACACGTCGGTGCCGTCGAAGCGGCGGTCGATGGCCAGGACCTGGCAGAGCAGGGCCGGTCCCCGGGCCAGCTGCGTCTCGGCCCGGGCGGCCGGCCGGCGGCTCCGGGCCACCTCGGCCCCGGCCACCACCTCGCCCGCGCGCAGCAGGACCGCCTCGGCGGTCCCCTCCGGCTGGCAGACCAGGTTCACGCAGAAGTGCAGCCCGTAGATCTGGTACACGTAGGCGTGACCAGGCGGCCCGAACATGACGCCGTTGCGCAGGGATTTCCGGCGGTAGGCATGCGACGCGGGATCGTGCAGGCCCCGGTAGGCCTCGGTCTCGGTCACCCGCACCGCCACCGGCCCGGCCGTGCTGTCGCACTCGAACACGCAACCCAGCAGGTCCCGCGCGACGGGGACGGACTCCCGATCGAAGAATTCCCGGGGTAGCAGGGGCCCGGCGGGCCCGGGAGCCCCGGTCAGCTGGTCGCCCACGCCGCATGCTGGTCGGCCAGGGCCCGCAGCGCGGTCAGCTGCTCGGCGACCCGGGCCGGGGCGGTGCCACCGTGCTCCTTGCGGGCTTCGAGGGCGCCGCGCACGGTCAGCACCTGGCGCACGTCCGGGGTCAGGTGCGGAGAGACGCGCTGCAGGTCCTCGTCGGACACGTCTTCCAGCTCGGCATCATGCACCTGGCACCAGACGACCAGATGCCCGACGATCTCGTGGGCCTCGCGGAACGGCACGCCCCGCTGCACCAGGTACTCGGCCAGGTCGGTGGCCAGGGTGAAGCCGGCGCTGGCGCTGGCCGTGACCCGCTCCGCGTGCAGCCGGAACGTGCTGACCAACCCGGCCATGGCGGGCAGGACCAGCAGCAGCGTGTCGACCGCGTCGAACACCGGTTCCTTGTCTTCCTGCAGGTCCCGGTTGTAGGTCAGGGGCAGGCCCTTGAGCGTGGTCAGCAGCCCGGTGAGGCCGCCGATGAGCCGGCCGGCCTTGCCCCGGGCCAGCTCGGCCACGTCGGGGTTCTTCTTCTGCGGCATGATCGAGGAGCCGGTGGCGTAGGCGTCGTCGATCTCGATCCAGCCGAACTCCTGCGAGGACCACAGCACGATCTCCTCGCCGAGCCGGGACAGGTGCACTCCGATCAGCGCGGCCGCGAAGCAGAACTCGGCCGCGAAGTCGCGGTCGCTGACGGCGTCCATGGAGTTGGTGGTGGCCGAGGCGAACCCGAGCTGCTTGGCCAGCTCACGGGGGTCGAACGGCAGCGACGAGCCGGCCAGCGCGCCCGCGCCCAGCGGCGAGATCGCGGCCCGCTTGTCCCAGTCGCGGAGCCGGTCGGCGTCGCGGGCGTAGGCGTGCACGTGGGCCAGCAGCTGGTGCGCGAACAGCACCGGCTGGGCGTGCTGCAGGTGGGTGAAGCCGGGGGCGGCCACGTCGGCGTGCCGTTCGGCCTGGCCGAGCAGGGCGGTCTCCAGCTCGGCCAGCCGGGAGACGATGTTGCGGACCTGGTCCCGCAGGTACAGGCGCAGGTCGGTGGCGACCTGGTCGTTGCGGCTGCGCCCGGCCCGGAGCTTGCCGCCGAGGGCGCCCAGGCGCTCCAGCAACCCGCGTTCGAGCGCGGTGTGCACGTCTTCGTCGGCGGCGGTGGGCCGGAAGCTGCCGTCCCGGCAGGCCCGGTCCAGGTCATCCAGGGCGCCCAGCATGGCGTCCCGCTCGTCCTCGGTGAGCAACCCGGCCCCGAACAGGGCGCGGGTGTGAGCCCGGGACGCGAGCAGGTCGTAGGGGGCCAGCCGCCAGTCGAACTGCACGCTCACCGACAGCCGGGCCAGTGCGTCGGCCGGGCCCGACTCGAATCGCCCGCCCCACAGCCGGGTCGGCGGCGCGCTCGAAGCTTCTGTCACGTTGTCTCTCAGTCCCTCTGTTGTGCCGCTGGTCCGCTGGGCACCCTACCGGGTCAGCGGCGGCGTTCGGCCAGCGCGAGCAGCTGATGGGCCAGGGCGTCGCCGCCAGCCGGGTCGCGCGAGATGACCAGCACGGTGTCGTCGCCCGCGATGGTGCCCAGGATCGACGGCCAGGCCGCGTGATCGAGCACGGAGGCCAGGAACTGCGCGGCCCCGGCCGGGGTGCGCAGGACGACCATGTTGGCGCTGGCTTCGGCCGAGATGAGCAGCTCGGCGGCGGTCCGGGACAGCCGGGTCCGGACCGGATCGGGCTCCGTACTGACGGCCGGCGCCGCGGCGGCGGCGCCGGGCCCGACACCGCCGGGGCGGGAGCCCGGGCCGCCGGGCTCGGTGGGCAGCGCATAGACCAGCGAGCCGTCGGCGCCGCGGACCCGGACCGCGCCCAGTTCTTCCAGGTCGCGGGAGAGCGTGGCCTGGGTGACCGGCATGCCCCGCTCGGCCAGCAGCCGGGCCAGTTCCTCCTGGGACCGCACCGGGCGGTCGGCCAGCGTGGCGGCGACCCAGGCCTGGCGCGACGCCTTGGTCCCGGGTCGGGTCACCGTCATTGCCCCAGCAACCAGGTGAGCAGGGCCTTCTGGGCGTGAAGCCGGTTCTCGGCCTGATCCCAGACCCGGCTCTGCGGGCCGTCCAGCACCTCGGCGCTGATCTCTTCGCCGCGGTGGGCAGGCAGGCAGTGCAGCACGATGGCTTCCGGGGTGGCCAGGTCCAGCTTGGTCTTGTCCAGCGAATACGGGGCCATGGTGGAGGTCCGCTCGGCCCGCTCGGCGTCCTGGCCCATCGACGTCCACACGTCGGTGGCCAGCACGTCGGCCCCGGCGCAGGCCTCGGTGGGGTCGGCGTACCAGCGCACGCTGCCCCGGGTCAGGCTGGCGACCTCGGCCGCGGCGGCCAGCACGGCCGGGTCGGGCCGGTAGGCCTCGGGCGAGGCGATCCGCACGTGCAGGCCGGCCGTGGCCCCGCCCAGCAGGTAGGAGTGGGCCATGTTGCTGGACCCGTCGCCCAGGAAGACCAGGGTCAGGTCACAGAGGCCACCCTTGTTCTCCCGGATGGTCTGCAGGTCGGCCAGGATCTGGCACGGGTGGAAGCTGTCGGTCAGCGCGTTGATGACCGGAACCTGGCTGGCCGACGCCATCGCGGCCACCCGGTCCTGGCCGAACGTCCGCCAGGCGATCGCCGCCACCTGGCGGCTGAGCACCCGGGCGGTGTCCTCGATGGTCTCGCCCCGGCCCAGCTGGGTGGAGCCGGACTCGATGACCAGCGGGCTGCCGCCCAGTTCGGCCACGCCGGTGGCGAACGAGACCCGGGTCCGCAGCGACGGCTTGTCGAACATGACCGCGACCGTGCGCGGCCCGGCCAGCGGCTTGCGAGCGAACCGGTCGGCCTTGAGCAGGTCGGCCAGGTCGAGGACCTCGGTCTGCTCGGTGGGGCTCAGATCGTCATCACGCAGGAAGTGCCGCATACCGGTCATGATGCCTCCTTACCTGCTACGGCGTCGTCGAGGATCGCCGGCAGCGCGTCCAGGAACGCGGCGGCCTGCCCGGCGCTGATGATCAGGGGCGGGGCCAGCCGGATCGCGTCCGGCTGGACCGGGTTGACCAGGAACCCGGCCCGCCGGGCGGCCGCCTCGACCGCGGCGGCCGCGGGCTCGGTGAGGATCGCGGCCAGCCACAGGCCCCGGCCGCGGACCCCGGCCAGCAGCGGGTGGCGGGTGGCGGCGATGCCCTGACTCAGCTGCTCCCCCACCGCGGCCGCGTTGGCCAGCAGGCCGTCGGACTCGATGGTGGCCAGCACGGCCTGCGCGGCCGCGCAGGACACCGGGTTGGCCCCGAAGGTGGAGCCGTGATCGCCGGGGCCGAGCACGCGGCCGTACGGGCCGAAGCCGACGCAGGCGCCGATCGGCAGCCCGCCGCCCAGGCCCTTGGCCAGGGTCAGCACGTCGGGGGTGATGCCTTCGGCCTGGTGGGCGAACCAGTGGCCGGTGCGGCCGATGCCGCTCTGGATCTCGTCCACCACCAGCAGGGCCCCGGCGGCGCCGCAGATCTCGCGGGCGGCCTGCAGGTAGCCGGGGGGCGGCGGGATCACGCCCGCTTCGCCCTGGCACGGCTCGACGAACACGGCCGCGCAGTCCGGGCCGACCGCGGCCCGCAGCGCGCCGGCGTCCCCGAACGGCACAAACCGCACGTCGATCCCGAACGGGGCGAACGGCTCGCGGATCGAGGCCTTGCCGGTCAGCGCGAGCGCACCCATGGTCCGCCCGTGGAACCCGTTCTCGGTGGCCACGTAGACCGGGCGTGTCTCCTGCTGGCCTTGCTTCTGCCAGTGGCGGCGGACCAGCTTGATCGCGGCTTCGTTGGCTTCGGTGCCGGAGTTGGCGAAGAAGACCCGGGCGTCGGCGGGGCCGTCACCGCCCAGGAGGGCCAGCAGGCGCTCGGCCAGCTCGATCCCGGGCTCGTGCATGAACAGGTTGGAGGTGTGGGCCAGCGTCGTGACCTGCCGGGTCACCGCTTCGGTCAGGGCCGGGTGGGCGTGGCCCAGGGCGCTGACCGCGATGCCGGCGAACAGGTCCAGGTACTCGCGCCCGTCGGCGTCCCACACCTGGCAGCCCTGGCCGCGGGTCAGGGCCACGGAGGGCAGCCCGTAGTTCGGCATCAGGGCGGCCGCGAATCGTTTCTGCAGTACGTCGGTGGCGCTCACAGCTTTGCTGCCTCCTTGTCAGGAACGACCATGGTTCCGGTCCCGGAGTCGGTGAAGATTTCCAGCAGGACGGCGTGCGGCTGGCGGCCGTCGACCACGTGGGCCTGGGGCACGCCGCCGCGGACCGCGGTCAGGCACGCGCCCATCTTGGGGATCATCCCGCTGCTCAGGCCGGGCAGCATGGTGGCCAGCTCCCCCGCGCCGAGCTGGCTGATGACGTCGCCAGTGGGCGGCCAGGTCCGGTACAGACCGGGCACGTCGGTGAGGATCATCAGCTTGGCCGCGCCCAGGGCCACGGCCAGCTCGGCGGCGGCGGTGTCGGCGTTGACGTTGTAGACCTCGCCGTCCTCGCCACGGGCCACGCTGGACACGACCGGGATGCGGCGGTCGGCGATGAGGGCGCGGATGGCGCCCGGGTCGGTGGCCTGGATCTCGCCGACCAGCCCGATGTCGACCGGCTCGCCGTCCACGATCGCGTGCTTGCGGATGGCGGTGAACAGGTTGGCGTCCTCACCGGACATGCCGAGCGCGAACGGGCCGTCCCGGTTGATCAGCCGGACGATGTCCTTGTTCACCTTGCCGGTCAGCACCATCCGGACCACGTCCATGGTCTCGGGAGTGGTGACCCGCAGGCCCGCGGTGAACGTGCTCTCCAGGCCGAGCCGGTCCAGCTGCTCGGTGATCTGCGGACCGCCGCCGTGCACCACCACCGGACGGAGCCCGGCGTAGCGCAGGAATACCAGGTCCTCGGCGAACGCTTCCCGCAGTTCCTCCGAGGTCATGGCGTTGCCGCCGTACTTGATGACCACGATCTGATCGTGGAACCGGATCATCCACGGCAGCGCTTCGATGAGGGTTCCGGCCTTGGTGGTGGAGTCGGTCATGTGGAGTAGGCCGAGTTCTCGTGGACGTATTCGGTGGTCAGGTCGGTGGTGAGGATGGTGGCGGCGTGCGGGCCGGACGACAGGTCCACGGTGATGGTCACGTCGCGCGGGGTCATGTCGACCTTGGACCGCTCGTCGCCGGCGCAGCCGTTGCGGCAGACCCAGATACCGTTGATGGCCACGTTGAGCCGGTCAGGCTCGAAGACCGCGTGGGTCGTGCCGACGGCCGAGACCACCCGGCCCCAGTTCGGGTCCTCCCCCGTGATCGCGCACTTGAGCAGGTTGCTGCGGGCCACGGCCCGGCCCGCCTGCACCGCGTCGTCCTCGCTGGCCGCCCCGATGACCTCCACCATGATCATCTTGTTGGCGCCCTCGGCGTCCAGCTGGAGCTGGCGGGCCAGGTCGGCGCAGACCTCGGTCAGCATCAGGGTGAAGTCGGCCAGCGGGGGCGTGACCCCGGAGGCGCCGCTGGCCATCAGCAGCACGGTGTCGTTGGTGGACATGCACCCGTCGGTGTCCAGCCGGTCGAAGCTGGCCCGGGTGGCCTCGCGCAGGGCGGCGTCGAGGTCGGCCGGGGGCAGGTCGGCGTCGGTGGTCAGTACGCACAGCATGGTGGCCAGGGCTGGGGCCAGCATCCCGGCCCCCTTGGCCATGCCGCCGATCGCGTAGCCCGGGGCCTGCTGGCCGGCGTCCGCTTCGGTCCGGCGGAAGCTGATCTTGACCACGGTGTCGGTGGTGCGGATCGCGTCGGCGGCGGCCAGACCGCCACCCCGGGCCGCCTCGGTCACGCAGGCGTCCACCCCGGACAAGATCTTGTCCATGGGCAGCCGCTCCCCGATCAGGCCGGTGGAGCAGATGGCCATCTCCCCCGCCGAGTCGTCCAGGGCCGCGCCCAGGCGTTCGGCGGTGGCGTGGGTGTCCTGGAAGCCGAGCGGGCCGGTGCAGGCGTTGGCGCCACCGGAGTTCAGGGCCACCGCGCGCACCCGGCCGCCGCTGACCACCTCCTGGGTCCACAGCACCGGTGCGGCCTTGACCCGGTTGCCGGTGAACACGGCGGCCGCGGCCCGGGAGGGCCCGTCGTTGATGACCACGGCGACGTCACGGTCGCCGGAGGCCTTGAGCCCGGCGGTGACCCCGGCCGCGCGAAACCCGAGCGGTGCGGTGACGCTCACGGCGCGACTCCCTGGGCGGTGAGGCCGGCCGTCTCCGGCAGGCCGAGCATGAGGTTGGCGTTCTGGACGGCCTGGCCGGCGGCGCCCTTGCCGAGGTTGTCGATGGCCGAGACCACCACGGCCCGGCCCGCGTGCTGATCGGCGACGACCTGAAGCTGGGCCGCGTTGGAGCCGGAGGTGGCGCCGGTGCCAGGCCATTGACCTTCGATCAAAATATGAACGAAGGGTTCGTGCTGGTACGCAGCGGTGAAGGCGGCACGCAGATCGTCGGAGGCGGCCCCTTCGGCCAGGCGGGCGGTGCCGGTGGCCAGGATGCCGCGCGGCATCGGGGCCAGCGTCGGGGTGAAGGAAATGGCCACCGGGGCGCCCTGGCCCGGCACCACCGACTGCAAGGCCTGCTCGATCTCCGGGGTGTGCCGGTGCAGGCCGCCGACCTTGTAGGCCGACATCGAACCCATGACCTCGCTGCCGAGCAGGCTGACCGTGGCCGACCGGCCCGCGCCGGAGGTACCGGACGCGGCCACGATCACGATGTCGGCGGGCTCGGCCACCCCGCTGGCCAGCAGCGGGGCCAGGGCCAGGATCGAGGCGGTGGCGTAGCAGCCGGGCGAGGCGACCCGGCTGGCGGCGCTGATGCGGGCGCGGGCCCCGGGCAGTTCGGGCAGGCCATAGGTCCAGGTCCCGGGGTGGTCCCCGCCGTAGAACCGGGCCCAGGCGGCCGGATCGGCCAGCCGGAACCCGGCCCCGAGATCGACGACCCTGGTCTGCTCGGGCAGTTCGGCGGCCAGCCGGGCCGCCTCTTCGTGCGGCAGGGCCATGAACACCAGGTCCGACCCGGCGAAACTGTCGGCCGTGGTGGGCCCGAACGTGCGATCGGCCAGCGTGATGAGGTTGGGATGGACCGCGGTGACCGGGGCGCCGGCGTTGGACCCGGCGCCGAGGGCGCCGATCTCCAGATCCGGATGCCCCGCCAGCAGGCGGAGCAGTTCACCGCCTGCGTAACCGCTGGCCCCTGCGACCGCGACTCGAGCGCCCATGTCGCGCTAGCCTCCTGGGTTAGGCTGCTTGGGGTGTTTTGCTACTGCAAAATTATGCAGTGATACGAGAAATTATGCAACCTAAGGGTGGCTGAGCCGAGGCCGGTCGCCGGGCTAGCGGGGAACGCGGAAGTGCAGGTTGGTGAGCTGGCCCACCCGGGTGGAATCGATCAGTTCCAGCGGAACCGGCGCGGCCGGCGGGGAGCCGAAGAGCCGGACCCCGTCGCCGAGCAAAATCGGGACGACCAGCACGATTATGTCGTCCATCAGGCCTGCTTCCAGGCACTCGCGGCCGATGGCGGCCCCGAGGACGAGCACGTTCTTACCGGCGGCGGCCACGCGGGCGGTGGCCACGGCCTGGGTGATGTCGCCGGACAGGAACGTGGTCGACGGGTCCGGCTCGTCCAGCGGCGGGCGGTGGGTCAGGACGAACTGCGGGCCGCTCCAGGCGCCGCCGAACGGCTCGGTGGCGGGCTCCACCTGGTCCGGCATGCGGCCGGCGTCGTAGGTGTTCCGTCCCACCAGCAGCGCCCCGGTGGAGGCGATGATCTCGTCGATGAGCGGGTTCGGGTCGTCGTACCCGAACACCCAGCCCATGTTGTGGTTGGGGCCGGCGATGAAGCCGTCCAGGGACATGGCTGCGTTCCAGCGGACCAGGCTCATGGACCGTAGACGGTAGTCCGCACCGGAACTCATCGGGTGGAAATGGCGACCAGGTCCCGGGCCGGGCCGGTCAGCGCGCGGCCCGCCGGCCAGATCACCCGCAGTTCCCGGCGCAGGTCCAGGCCGATGACCCGGACCGGGCGCAGCGAGCCGCCGGCCAGGTCGGCCGCCACCGCCAGCGAGCTGAGCACGGCCGGGCCGGCCCCGGCCGCCACCGCGGCCTTGATCGCGGTGGTGGAAGACAGCTCGGCCTGAGCAGGCACCGAGGCCAGGTCCAGCCGGGCCAGGGCCTGCTCCAGCACGCGGCGGGTGCCGGAGCCCGCCTCCCGGGACACCAGGGCGGTGGCGGCCAGTTCGGCGGCGGTGATGCCGCGCCGCCGCCGAGCCCACGGGTGATCGGGGGCGACCACCACGGTGAGCTCGTCCCGGCCGGCCTGGGCCGTGCGCAGGCCGGGCGGCAGGTCGGGGCCTTCGATGAAGCCGACCTCGGCCCGGCCGGCCAGCACCGCCTCGGCCACGTCGGCCGAGTTGATCGCGGTGAGGGCGACGGCCGCCCCCGGGTCCAGGGCCCGCAGTGCGGTCAGCCAGCCCGGCAGCAGGTACTCGGTCACGGTCATGCTGGCCGCGATGCGGAGCCGGGACTCGTGCTCGCGCCGCAGCGCGGTGACCCCGGCGTCCAGGGCCGCGGCCGCGTCGACCGCGGTCTGGGCCCAGCCCGCGACCAGGGCACCGGCCGGGGTGAGCCGGGATCCGCGCGGTGACCGCTCGATCAGGGCCAGGCCCAGCTGGCCCTCCAGCTGCCGGATGCGGGTACTGGCGGCGGGCTGGGAAATGCCGTGTTCGGCGGCGGCGCGGCCCAGGCTCCCCCGCCGCGCGACCGTGAGCAGCAGGTCAAACGCGGTCAGGTCGGATACCCGGGCGGGCAAAGCCATAAGCACAGGTTATGACCTCATAGAGGATTGACCGCTACCGGGCGGCGCCGGCCCGGACCACAGTGGAGCCATGGCGCAGATGCTGCTGGACCAACCGGCCCGGGCCGCGACCCGGACCACCGCCCGCGAGTTCGGCCCAAACTGGTTCGCATCGGTGATGGGGACGGGCATCGTGGCCGTGGCCGGTACGCAACTGCCGCTGCACCTGCCCGGCCTGCACGTGTTCGCGACCGTGGTCTGGGGCCTGGCCTCGCTGCTGCTGATCGGGCTGATCGCGGGCTGGGCCGGGCACTGGGCCCGGCACCCGGCTCAGGCCCGGGGCTACGCGGCCAACCCGGTCATGGCCCAGTTCTGGGGGGCGCCGCCGATGGCGCTGATGGTGGTGGGCACGGGGGCGCTGGTGCTCGGGCCGGGCCTGCTGGGGCCGGCCGCGGTGGGGGTGGACTGGGCGCTGTGGATCGCGGGCACCGGCCTCGGGCTGGTCACCACGGTCTGGATTCCCTACCTGATGATGACCCGGCATGAGATCGGCACCGACAGTGCCTTCGGCGGGTGGCTGATGCCGGTGGTGCCGCCCATGGTGTCGGCGGCGACCGGGGCGCTGCTGATCCCGCACGCGCCCGCGGGCCAGGCCCGGCTGAGCCTGCTGGTGGCCTGCTACGCCATGTTCGGCATCAGCCTGCTGGCCTCGCTGATCATCATCCCGCAGATCTGGTCACGGCTGGTCCAGCACAAGGCCGGCCCGGCCGCCATGGCCCCGACGCTGTGGATCGTGCTCGGCCCGCTCGGGCAGTCGGTGACCGCGGCCAGCAACCTGGGCCGGGCCGCGGTCCACGTGCTGCCCGCCCCGTACGGGACCGGGGCCACCGTGGCCGCGCTGCTGTACGGGATACCGGTGTGGGGGTTCGCCATGGTGTGGCTGGTGCTGGCGGCCGCGATCACCCTGCGCACCGCGCGCACCGCCCGCGGGCTGCCGTTCGCGCTGACCTGGTGGAGCTTCACGTTCCCGGTCGGCACCTGCGTGACCGGCACCATCGCCCTGGCCAGCCGCAGCCACGCCACCTTCCTGCAGAACGGGTCCGTGGTGCTCTATGTCCTGCTGGTGGTGGCGTGGCTGGTGGTGTCTCTGCGGACAGTATTTTTTGGCCTCGCTCGACCGCACGCCGCTTAAGGCGCCGTCTTCCCTCCTCGCTCGGCGCTCGTTCCTCGCTTCTCGCTCGTCAGTCCAGACGGCGCCGCGGCCTGCTGCTCGCTCGGCGGTCAGCCGCGTAGCTCGGCGCCGACCCGGCTGGTGGCCTCGTCCACGGCGGCGGTGCGGGCCTGGGCGACCTCGGCCGCGGTGAGCGTGCGGTCGGGGGCGCGGAAGCGCAGCGTGTAGGCCAGCGACTTGCGGCCGGCCCCGACCTGCTCGCCGGTGTAGACGTCGAACAGCTGCACGTCTTCCAGCAGCGTGCCGTCGCCCGCGGCGGCCGCCCCGTCCCGCAGCGCGGCCTCAACCGCGGCGGCCGGCACGTCGCCAGCCACGATCAGCGCCACATCCTGCGTGGCCAGCGGGTAGGACGACAGCTCCGGCGCCTGCACCGGGCCGGAGCGCTCGGCCGCGGCCAGCACGGTCGACATGTCCAGCTCCAGCGCGCTGGTCCGGGCGGGCAGCCCGAAAGCCTGGATGGTCCGCGGGTGCAGCTCACCGGCGTACCCGGCCAGCCATTCGGTCGGCTGGGAGCCGTCACCGGCCTGGACGAAGATGGCGGCGCAGCGACCCGGGTGCCAGGGGGCCTGCTGGTCGGCGCGCACGTCGACGGTGACCCGGCAGATGCGGCCGATCTCGCGAGCCGCCTCGACGGCGTCGGCCCAGGATTCGGCCCGGCCCGAACCCCACCAGCCGGGCAGTTCCCGGTCCCCGGCCAGCACCGCGCTCACGTGCAGCGGCTGGTCGGGCAGGGCGGCTTCCAGCGCGGCCAGTTCCTCGAAGTCCGGGGCCCGGTCCACCCGCAGCGCGGGCGGCACGGCCCGGCCGCCGGGCCGGGGCAGGTACACCAGCCCCAGCTCGAACAGGGCGGTGTCGGCGAACCCGCGGCCGATGTTGCGGTTCAGCACCCGGAACAGGCCGGGCAGCAGCGTGGTGCGCAGCAGCGGCTCGTCGTCGCTGAGCGGGTTGGCCACGGCCAGCGTCTGCCGCCGGGCGTCCTCGGGCGGCAGCTGAAGGGCGTCGGCGTCGGCCGCCGACACGAACGGCGCCGCCAGCACCTCCACGTACCCGGCGCCGGCCAGCCCGCGGCCGACCGCGCGGCGGAGCCGCTGACGGGTGGTCAGCCCCCGCCCGGCGAAGGCGCGGGGCCGCCGGACCGGGACGTTCTCGTAACCCTCGAGCCGGATGACCTCCTCGGCCAGGTCGGCCGGGTCGTTCAGGTCCGACCGCCAGGACGGGGCGGTGACCGTGACCGTGCGCTCGGCCCGGTCGTGCTCGGTGCCGCAGCCCAGCTGGCGCAGCCGGTGGACCACGGTGTCCAGCCCGTAGACCACCCCCGCCACCCGGTCCGGGTAGTCCTCGGACATGGTCACCCGGGTGGGGGCCACCTCCGCCGCGGCGTGGCTGCAGCCGGGCACGATCGTGCCGCCGCCCAGCGAGCCGAGCAGGGCCACCGCCTTGGCCGAGGCGCGCAGCGGCAGCTCGCGGTCGACGCCGCGTTCGAACCGGTAGGAGGCTTCGCTGTGCAGCCGGTGGCGGCGGGCCATCTTGGCCATCCCGACCGGGGAGAAGTGGGCCGCCTCGATCAGCACGTCGGTGGTCTCGTCGCTGATCTCGGTGCTCAGCCCGCCCATGGTGCCGGCCAGCGAGACCGCTCCGGTGTCGTCGGCGATGACGATGTCCTCGGGGGCCAGGGCCCGGGTCACGTGGTCCAGGGTCTCCAGCCGCTCGCCGGGCCGGGCCCGGCGGACGTCGATCGGGCCGGTGACCTTGGCGTTGTCAAAGGCGTGCAGCGGCTGCCCGAGCTCGAGCATCAGGTAGTTGGTCACGTCGACGGCCAGCGACACGGTCCGGACGCCGCACCGGGCCAGCCGGACCCGCATCCACAGCGGGGTGGGCGCGCCGGGTGAGAAGCCGTGCACCGAGCGGAGCACGATCCGGTCGCAGGCGGCCGGGTCGGCGATGCTGGCCGGCCGCACGTCGCTGGACTCCCAGCTCAGGTCACCGCCGAGACCGGCGTGCGCGGGCAGGCCCGCGTCGGCCGGATCGGTGAACGGCACGCCGTAGGCGATGGCCAGCTCGCGGGCCACGCCGCGCACGGACACGCAGTCGCCCCGGTCCGGGGTCACGGTGATGTCGAACACCTCGTCCCGCAGGGACGCGTAGGTGACGAAGTCGGCGCCGAGGGGGGCGTCGGCGGGCAGCACGATGATGCCGGAGTGATCCTCGCCGATGCCGAGTTCGTCGGCGGCGCAGATCATGCCCTCGGACAGCCTGCCGTAGGTCTTGCGGGCCCCGATCTCGAAGCCGCCCGGCAGCGTCGAGCCCGGGGCGGCCAGCGCGACCTTGTCGCCGACGGCGAAGTTGGTGGCCCCACAGACGACGCCGAAGTTGCCCTCGCCGCCGGGCTCGTGACCGTCCTCGGTGGCCAGCCGGCAGTACCGGATCGGCTTCTTGAACTCGGTCAGTTCCTCGATCGACAGCACCTTGGCCACGACCACGCCGGAGATGTCGTGGCCGACCAGGTCGAGCGCCTCGACCTCGAGCTTGAGGGCGGTCAGCCGCCGGGCGATCTCGGCCGCGTCGGTGGGCGACTCGATCGGCGCGTACTCACGCAGCCAGGACAGCGGAAGCTTCATGGTCAGATCTCCGTCCCGAAGGCCCGGCTGAACCGGACGTCACCCTCGGTGGTGTCGCGGATGTCGGTGACGCCGTGGCCGATCATGAGCGTGCGCTCGATGCCCAGGCCGAAGGCGAAGCCGGTGTAACGACTGGGGTCGATGCCGCAGGCGATCAGCACCCGGGGGTTGACCATGCCGCAGCCCGCGATCTCGATCCAGCCCTGGGAGCGGCAGACCCGGCACGGCTCGCCACCGGGCTCGGCCGAGGTCCCCCGGCACACGTGGCACTCCATGGACACGTCGCCGGACGGCTCGGTGAACGGGAAGAAGTCCGGCCGGAACCGGGTCCGCAGTCCCTCGCCGAACATGGCGTCGACGAAGGCCTGGATCGCACCGCGCAGGTCGGCCATGGTCAGGCCCTCGTCCACGGCCAGGCCCTCGATCTGGTGGAACACCGGGCTGTGGGTGGCGTCCAGCGCGTCGGCGCGGAAGCAGCGGCCCGGGCTGACCACGTACAGCGGCAGCGGGCGGGACAGCATGGCCCGGATCTGCACCGGTGAGGTGTGGGTGCGCAGCACCACCCCGGAGCGGCCGGAACCGCCGTCCCCGGCCGCTTCCTTGGGCCCGGCCACGAACAGCGTGTCCTGGGCCTCCCGGGCCGGGTGGTCGGGCGGGAAGTTGAGCGCGTCGAAGTTGTACCACTCGGCCTCGACCTCGGGCCCCTCGGCGATCTCGTAGCCCATGGCCACGAACACGTCCGACAGCCGGTCGCCGGCCATGGTCACCGGGTGCCGCGCGCCCGCGAGCCGCCGGTCCCAGGGCAGGGTCACGTCCACGGTCTCGGTCAGCAGGACCTGCTGGTCCCGCTCGGCTTCGAGCTCGGCGGTGCGGGCGGCCAGGGCCTGCTTGACCGCGCCGCGGGCCGCGCCGACCCGCTTGCCCGCCTCGGCCCGGGCCTGCGGGGGCAGCGCGCCGATCTCGGCGTTGGCCAGGGTCAGGGGGGCCCGGTCACCGGCGTGGGCGATCCGGGCGGTCTTGAGTTCATCGAGGTTGTGCGCGGCACTGAAGGCGGCAATCGCCTCATCGCGCATCCGGCTGACCTCGTCGGGTGACAACGGGGTCACCTCCACGGGGTCGTAATTGCTGCTGGGTCCGGACATCGGGCCTTCCCTTGCGGGCGTGCGATCAGTACAGGTCAGGTGGTGAGTACACGACGGGGTGGCGGTTCCGCTTCATTTACCGAAGGAAGCGGGGCGCGAGTTACCGCTCACCGCGAGGTCACGGTGCGCAGGAGCGTCCCGTCGTGGCGGCCCGCGGTCGGTCCGGCCCGCTCAGGCGAGCGGAGTCCCCGCGGGCATGGTAAATCGGAACTCGGCGCCGCCGCCGGGTGCGCGTCCCACCGTGATCGAGCCGCCGTGCGCTTCCACCAGGCCCTTGACGATGTAGAGGCCGAGGCCGGTGCCTCCGCGCCGCTTTCCCCGCCAGAACTGCCGGAACACGCGTGAGGCGAGATCGGGGGCGATACCCTCGCCCTCGTCCTGCACGGATACCGCCACGGCGTCGCCTCCGGCGGCTGGCTCTACCACAACGGTTACGGTACCAGCCCCGTGACGGACCGCGTTCTCGATCAGGTTGCCCAGGATCTGGTCCAGCTTGTCGGCGTCGAGCCAGGTCTCGGGCATGCCGTCGCCGACCCGGAGCCGGAACCGGTCCTCGGGCTCGCCGGCCGCGACCCGGCCCGCGATGAGCCTGCGGGCCCGTTCGGGCACGTCGACCAGCTGGCGGTGCACTTCGAGGCGGCCGGACTCGATCCGGGACACGTCCAGCAGCTCGGTGATCAGCCGGGTCACCCGGTCGGCGTCGGCGTTGACCGTCTCCAGCATGACGCGCTTCTGGTCGTCGGTGAACCGGTGCCACTTGGACAGCAGGGTCGCCGTGAAGCCCTTGACGCTGGTCAGCGGGGAGCGCAGCTCGTGGGCCACGGTGGAGACCAGGTCGGCGCGGCTGCGTTCCAGCCGGGCCCGCTGGCCGGCGTCGTGCAGCGACACCACCAGCCGGAGCACGGCCCGGGGCCGGTGCGGCTCGCGCACGTAGCGCACCACCACCAGCACCTCGGTCCCGTCGGCCAGGAACAGTGGCCGCTCCGGGTGCCGGGTCCGGGTGGGCAGTCCGTGGTACGGGTCGGTCAGGGCCCAGAAGTCGCGGTCGTCGGCGTCGTGCAGCGGCAGCACGGCGGGCAGTTCCTTGCCCAGGGCCCCAGCCGGGTCGACCCCGGTGAGCCGGGCGGCGGCCTGGTTGAACAGGGTGACGGTGCCGGTCTCGTCGGCCACGACCAGCCCGTCGGGCAGCTCATCGGCGATCACCAGCCAGCCGGGCACGGCCTCGGAGGCCGACGCCAGCTCGTCGGGTTCCGGCGGCTGGCCGGTCCCCGCGGGCTCGCCGGGCCAGCCCAGCGCCGCACGGCTCGTCATTGATCCACCCACTCCTGCCCGTTACGGTTTCGTGTAACGGAATGTGATGAGACTCTAGCGTGCCCGCACTTGCGGGAGACCCTCACACCCATGAATTTCGCGCCTACCCGCGCAAAAGGCCATAGACGTAAGCGTTTCGTCAGATCGCCGGGGCCTGCTCGGCCGGGGCCCGCTGAGCACGCTGGGCCCGGGCGCTGGCGTAGAGGCAGACCGCGGCGGCGGTGGCCAGGTTGAGGCTCTCGGCCCGCCCGTAGATGGGCACGGCCACGGATTCGTCGGCCAGGGCCAGCACGGGCTCGGGCATACCCCAGGCCTCGTTGCCGAAGATCCACGCGGTGGGTGCGGCCAGCTCGTCCGGGGTCAGGTCGTCCAGGGTCCGGCCGCCGCGGGCGTCGGCAGCCAGGATGCGGAGGCCAGCGGCCCGCAGCGCGCCGGCCGCGATCTCCAGCCGGACCCCGGCCACCAGCGGCAGGTGGAACAGGCTGCCGGCCGAGGCCCGCACGGCCTTGCCGTTGTAGGGGTCGACCGAAGCGTCGGAGAACAGCACCGCCCCGGCGCCGGCCGCGTCGGCGGCCCGCAGCACGGTGCCGGCGTTACCGGGATCGCGCACGCTGGCCAGCACGGCGACCAGGGACGGCGAGCCGGGTCCGGCCAGGGCCTGGGCGAGCGGGACGTCGACGAAGCCGCACACCGCCAGCAGGCCCTGCGGGGTGACGGTCTGGGCCAGTTCGGCCATGACCTCGCCGCTGACCGCATGGACCGGGACACCGGCCTCCGCGACCTTGGCCACCAGGCCGGCGTGCCGGGCCCGGGCCTCCGCGGTGACGAACAACTCGGAGACCGGGGCCCCACTGTCAAAAGCCTCGGTAACGGCCTGCGGGCCTTCCGCCAGGAAGGCCCGCGCCCGCTGCCGGAGCGCCCGTTTGGTCAGCCGCCGGGCCGCTTTGAGCCGCGGGGAGCGGACGCTCGTGTATTCGGTCCCGCTGCCGTCAGGCAGCGGCACTGCCTGCCTCAGCCGGCAGGTTCTTCCGGGCCACCTCGACCAGGGCGGTGAACGCGGCCTCGTCGGACACGGCCAGCTCGGCCAGCATGCGCCGGTCGACCTCGACCTCCGCGGCCTTCAGGCCCTGGATGAAGCGGTTGTAGGTGATGCCGTTGGCCCGGGCCGCCGCGTTGATGCGCTGGATCCACAGCCGCCGGAACGCGCCCTTGCGGTCCTTGCGGTCGCGGTAGGCGTAGGTCATCGAGTGGAGCTGCTGCTCCTTGGCCTTGCGGTACAGCCGGGACCGCTGGCCCCGGTAACCGCTGGACCGCTCGAGTACGGTGCGGCGCTTCTTCTGGGCGTTGGTCGCCCGCTTGACGCGTGCCATGTCTTCGTTACTCCTTCAGCTCGCGAGCGGGGTTACTTACCCAGCAGCTTCTTGATATCGCGGATGTCGTTCTTGGCGACAGCCTTGGGCCCATCGAGCCGGCGCGTCATGCGGGACGACTTGTGCTCGAGCAGGTGGTTCTTCCCAGCGCGGCGGCGCATCACCTTGCCGGTACCGGTCAGCTTGAACCGCTTCGCGGTGCCACTGTGGGTCTTCATCTTCGGCATGGTCGCCGTCGTCTCCTTGATCAGCGCGCCCGGGGGCGCGTCCTTACGTGCGTGCGTCAGTCCGGCCCGGCCGTTTTACCGAGCCGGGCCGCGCGGGGGCCGCGCCTGGCGGCTGGCGTCAGGCGCGGTCCGAGCTTCCGTCAGCTGGCCGGGACTTCCTGGTCCTGCTGCCGGTTTCCCGATCCTCCGTTGGCGCGTCGCGTCGCGGCAGCGGCGGCAACGGCCCGGGGGCCGGGTACGGGCCGGGCCGGAGCCCGGTCCGCGGTGGTCTGGGGAGTGCTCTCGGTCTGCGGGGCACGCTCGGCCGGCGCGGGACGCTCAGCCGCCGGGGCCGGACGCTCAGCCGGGGCCGGGCGGGCAGCCGGGCGGGCCGGGGCGGGACGCGCGGCGGGGCGGGCTGGAGCCGGGCGCTCGGACGGGGCCGGACGCTCAGCAGCGCGGGCCGGGGCCGGACGCTCAGCCGGAGCGGGACGCTCAGCCGGAGCCGGACGCTCAGCCGGGGCAGGGCGCTCGGCGGCAGCCGGACGCTCCACGGCAGCTGGACGCTCCGCCGGGGCGGGACGCTCGCTCTGCGGGACCCGCGCGACCTGCGGGGAACGCTCGGGCCGCTCAGGGTGGGACCGCTCAGCCTGCGCGGGACGCTCCGGCTTGGGAGTGTCAGCCTTGCGGCGGTGCGGGCCGATGACCATGGTCATGTTACGGCCGTCCTGCTTGGCCGAGGTCTCGACGAAGCCCAGGTCCTCGACATCCCCCGCGAGGCGCTGCAGCAACCGGAACCCGAGCTCGGGCCGGGACTGCTCACGTCCACGGAACATGATGGTCACCTTGACCTTGTCCCCTGCCTTGAGGAACCGCTCGACGTGGCCCTTCTTGGTGCCGTAGTCGTGCGGGTCGATCTTCGGCCGGAGCTTGATCTCCTTGATGACCGTCTGGGCCTGGTTCTTGCGCGATTCCCTGGCCTTGAGCGCAGACTCGTACTTGAACTTGCCGTAGTCCATGAGCTTGCAGACCGGGGGCCGCGCCGTCGGGGCGACCTCTACCAAGTCAAGGTCGGCTTCCTGAGCCAACCGGAGCGCGTCATCGATGGACACGATCCCGACCTGCTCGCCGTTCGGGCCGACGAGACGGACCTCGGGAACGCGGATGCGCTCGTTGATACGCGGTTCAGCGCTGATGTGACCTCCTGAGTCCCATCCTGCTGCGGAACCTCCACAGCAGACTGCTTGTCTGGCCAAGCCTGCCGGGCTCCCCCTCGCCGGCGAAACCGCCGGAAACGAGAAAACCCCGCACGCTATGCATGCGGGGCACCACCACGGCGGGCTTTGCCCCGCATCACCACTGTGACACCGGGCGACCGCCAATGCCAGAGCCACCGGCTCCGGTCCAGGGTTTCACCCCTGAGCTTTGGTGCCAGCGCTTCCGGCCTGACCTGCCAGCCTGGGGCCGGCGAGGTGGGAGGTGGTCCTCCGCTTGCATGTCCAGTACATCAGCACCGGACTGGTCGTTGGCTAAGAGTAACAACAAAATCCCCGTACCCCGAATTCCTTTCGCCACGGGGACCGGTTTTCGTGCCGGTTCACTCCTCCAGTGTATTTGACGTCAGTGACTGACATCGGCTAGAACAGGTGATGTCACTAACTGACATCGATGTGGGGCTCCGCGCTCTGGAGGTCTTTGACATGCGAATTTTCGTTACCGGCGCGTCCGGCTGGATCGGGTCGGCCGTCGTCCCCGAGCTGCTCCAGGCCGGTCATGAGGTGACCGGGCTGGCCCGCTCCGACGCGGCGGCGCAGGCCCTGGCCCAGGCGGGGGCCGACGTCGAGCGGGGCACCATCGACGACCTCGACCTGCTGGCCAAGACGGCGGCGGCGTCCGACGGCGTGATCCACCTGGCGTTCAAGCACGACCTCGCGTTCACCGGCGACTACGCGGGCGCGGCCGACGCCGACCGGGCCGCGATCACCACGTTCGGTGACGCGCTGGCCGGCTCGGGCAAGCCGTTCGTCATCGCCTCCGGCACGCTGATGGTGGCCGCGCCCGGCCAGGTCGCGACCGAGCGGGACGGCCTGGAGCCCGGGGCGGCCGGCGGGCCCGGGGCGGGCCCGTCGTCACGAGCCGAGAACGGCCTGCTGACGCTGGCCCTGGCCGACCGCGGAGTGCGCTCGGCGGTGCTGCGCCTCCCGCCCACCGTGCACGGCGACGGCGACAACGGGTTCATGGCCGCCCTGGTCGGCCTGGCCCGCGAGCACGGCAATGCCGCCTACGTCGGCGACGGCGCCAACCGCTGGCCGGCCGTGCACCGCTCGGACGCCGCCCGGCTGTTCCGGCTGGCGGCGGAGAAGGCGCCCGCCCGCTCGGTGCTGCACGCCGTCCAGGACGAGGGCGTGCCCATCCGCGCCATCGCCGAGGTGTTCGGTAAGCACCTGGACGTCCCGGTGGTGCCGGTCACCCCGGAGGAGGCCCCGGCCCGCTTCAGCTGGCTGGCCGCCTTCATCGGCGCCGACGCCCCGGCCTCCAGCGCCCTCACCCGGGAACTGCTGGACTGGCACCCCACCGGCCCCACCCTGCTCGAAGACCTCGACCAGGGCCACTACTTCACGGCCAGGTCCTGACCCAGCACGCGACTGAGCCCGCGAGGTACTCCCCCGCGGGCTCAGTCCTGGGCCTGGCTAGTTGAGGACGCGGCGGCGGAAGGTGATGGTGCCGAGGTAGCCGATGACGACGGCGCCGCCGACCAGGACGAGCAGGACGGCCCAGTCGGCCAGGTGGCCGACGCCGGGGGTGAGCACGGCGCGCAGGCCCTCGGACATGTAGACCATGGGATTGAACAGGACGGCGATCTGCAGCCAGCGGATGCTGTGCAGAGCCGACCAGGGGTAGTAGACGCAGCCGAGCATGGTCGCGGGGAGCAGGATCACCGCGAACAGCATCTGCATTTTGCGCGGGTCCATCAGGGTGCCCAGCAGCAGGCCCAGCGCGGCGGTCAGCATCGAGGCCGCGATCAGGATCACGGCCAGCATGAACCAGTTGGTCACGTGGGCGTGCGGGCTCTGCCCGGCCGCGTGCACGTACAGCACGATCGGGATGACGATCAGGGCCCCGACGAAGGCCTGGACCGCGCCGGCCACGATCTTCTCGAAGGCCAGCACGCTCAGCGGCACCGGGGCCAGGGCCCGGTCCTCAATCGTGCGCTGCCAGGAGAACTCCATGACCAGCGGGAACGTGGTGCCCATGATGCCCTGCATGAGCAGCATCGAGGCCATCAGGCCGGGCAGCAAAATGGTGGAGAACGTGGTGCCGCCGCCCCGGGCCGCCCCGGCCTCGAAGACCCCGGCGGCACCGATCTTGGGCATGACGTAGGTGAACACGAACACCCACAGCAGCGGCTGGACCACCGACCGGACGAAGGTGGACGGGGCGTTGCGGGCGAGCACCCGGAACTCCCGGGCCAGCATGGCCACGAACGTCCGCCAGGTGGTCGGGTGCGGCTCGGGAGCCCCGGTGATGACCGCGACCGTGCCGGACGGCGCGGCCGCGCCCACCGGAGTAGTCGGGGGGGTGCTGGTGGTGGTCATTATTCGCGGTACTCCCGTCCCGTCAGGATCAGAAAGACAGTCTCCAGGCTGGGCTTGAGCTGGGCGGCGTCGAGCACGGTCAGGCCCGCGCGGCCGCCCGCGGTGACCAGGTCGCCGAGCACGCCCCCGGAGTCCCGGGCGAACACCCGGACCTGGTCGCCTTCGGTCTCGACCTTGCTGACCTCGGGCCGGCCGGCCAGCAGGGCGGCGGCATCCAGGCCGGTGGCGTCCCCGTCGTAGCGGACGGTGATCACGGTGTCGGCGCCCGCGCCCTGCTTGAGCTCGTCGATCGTGCCGGCCGCCAGGACCAGGCCGTGATCCACCACCGCGACCCGGTCACACAGGGCCTCGGCTTCTTCCATGTAGTGGGTGGTCAGCAGGATGGTCTGGCCCTCGTCGTGCAGGGCCTGCAGGGTGTCCCACAGGTTGACGCGGGTCTGCGGGTCCAGGCCCGCGGTCGGCTCGTCCAGGAACAGCACGTCGGGCCGGTGCACCAGGGCCCGGGCGATCATCAGCCGGCGGGCCTGGCCGCCGGACAGGTCGGTGGCCATGGCCCGCTTGCGGTCGGTCAGCCCGAACGCGGTGATCAGCTGGTCGGCCCGGCGCAGCGCGTCCCGGCGGCTGAGGCCGAAGAAGCGGGCCCGGAACTCCAGGTTCTCGGTCACGCTGAGCTGCATGTCGAGAGTGTTGTTCTGGGGCACCACGCCGATGGTGCGCTTGACCCCGACCGGGTTGGCCACCACATCGATACCGGACACCCAGGCCCGGCCGCCGGTGGGCACGATCAGCGTGGTGAGCATGCCGATGGTGGTCGACTTGCCCGCCCCGTTCGGACCCAGCAGGCCGAAGAACTCCCCGGGGGCCACGTCCAGGCTGATCCCGCGGACGGCGTCCACATTGCCGCGGGAGGTGGTGTAGGTCTTGCGCAGGTCTTCGGTGCGGATGGCGGCGTCGGGCCGCGATGCGGCCGGGCTGGCCGGTGGCGCCTGCACGGTGGACTCGGTCACGTACCGCGCTCCTTCCGGCTCAGGGTGTCGCTGACCGTTCGATGGTGTCCATGAGAAACTTTCGGATGGCCGGCTCGTCGGCCGGGTCCACGTCGGGGAAGGTGCCCCGCCAGCGGGGCCCGATCCGGCTCAGCGTCTCGATCAGCCGCTCGCGGCCCGGCTCGGTGAGGTAGAGCCGGACGACGCGGCGGTCGTGGTCGTCCCGGCGGCGTTCCACCAGGCCGTCCCGGACCAGCGTGTCGACCACGGAGGTCACCGTGCCCGGGGTCGACCAGCCGCGCGCGGCCACCTCGCTGGACTTGAGCCCGTCGCGGGCTTCGAGCACGCGCAGCACGGCCAGGCCGGCCGGGGTGAGCCCGGAGCCCTGCACCAGCTGGCCCATGCAGGCGCCCATGGTCCGGCTGGCCACGATCATCAGCTCGGACAGGGCGGCGTCGGGTGGGATCCCTTCGCCCTCGTCGCCCCAGATCCAGCCGGCCTGGTGGGCCCGCTCGACGGCCGGCCGGATGTCCCCGGCCGGTCCGGGAGAAAGGGGTTCGGCAGTCACGGGGCCAGCATGGCGGGCTTCTGATTCGGTGTCAAATTATTTGAGGTCGAACTATTCGTTATCCAAGTGTCCGGTTTGGTACCAGTTCGATACTCATTCAGCTCAAGACGGCGCGGCGGGCCGGTAACTTGATCGCGGAAACCCGGGGGGCCGGACAAAGGAAGACGGCCGTGATCGAGATCAGCATGCCCACCCAGCACATCGTGCAGGCCATCCGGGCCAGTCAGGGCGTCGACGGGTCGGCGCCCGGCCTGGAGATCACCGGAGCCAGCCTGAACCAGGGCGTCGTGCGCTACCAGACCCGGATGGACGGCCAGGACCAGATGCTGGAGGACGACGTGGCGGCCGTGCTGTCATTTCTCCACGTGACCAGCGGGCGCATCGTGGACGTGTCCTACGACCCGGCCGGGCTGGTCAGCTTCACCCTGGCCTGACCGGCTGGCTCAACCCAGCTGGCTCAACCGGCGGAACGGCGGTTCAGCTCGGCCAGCCCCGCCTGGCGCATCGCCTCCAGCGGGGCCGGGCGGCCGGTCATCAGCTCGAACTGGCCGGCCGCCTGGTGCAGAAGGAGTTCGAAGCCGCCGACCACGGTGGCCCCGGCCTGCTCGGTGGCCCGGGCCAGGCGGGTCGGCCAGGGCGCGTAGACCACGTCGAACACCAGCGGCGGGACCGGGACGCCTGCCCCGCAACCTTCGATATAAAAATCAGCGGCACCGGCCGGCAGGGTGGAGATGAGCAGTTCCGGGGGCGGCAGCAGCCCGGCCCGCTGAGCGGCCAGCGACGCGACGGTGACCTCGACTCCGAGGCGTTCGGCCACCGCCAGCAGGCCACCGGCCCGGGCGGGGTCGCGCACCGCGACCGTCACCGCGGCCAGGCCCAGGTCGCGCAGGGCGGCCACGGCCGAGCAGGCGGTGGCCCCGGCGCCCAGGATGACCGCGGACCTGGGCGTGGTCACCCCGGCCTCGGCCAGGGCAGCCACCATGCCGGCCACGTCGGTGTTGTAGCCGTGGCGCCGGTCCCCGTCGAAGATCACGGTGTTGGCCCCGCCGGTGTCGGCGGCCACCGGGTCCACGGTGTCCAGCAGCGGCAGCACAGCCCGCTTGAGCGGCATGGTCAGCGACAGCCCGGCCCAGCCGGGCCCGCACGAGGCGATCAGGGCGGGCAGACCGGGCTCGGCGCACTCGATGGCCGTGTAGGACCAGTCCTCCAGCCCGAGGGCGGCGTAGCCCGCCTGGTGCAGCACCGGGGACAGCGAGTGGGCGATCGGGGACCCGAGGACAGCGGCTTTCACCGGGCCGATGGTAGCGGGCTCACTTGCCCAGGTTGTGCTCCAGCTCCTGGCGGAACTGCTCGAACTGGGACTCGCTGGAGGTGAACTTGGTCAGCCCGGTCTTGGGGTTGGTGGTCACGAAGTACAGGTTGTTGCCGGAGCCGGGGTGCAGGGCGGCCTCGATGGCGGCGTGACCGGGGTTGTCGATCGGGCCCGGCGGCAGGCCGGTGTACTTGTACGTGTTGTACGGCGAAGTGCTCTGCAGCTGGGCGTTGGAGGCGATGATGCCGTACGTGTTCAGCCCGTACATGACCGTGCTGTCCAGCTGCAGCTTCATGCCCTTGCCGAGCCGGTTGTAGATGACCCGGGCGATCTGCTGGTAGTACGTCGTGCTGCCGCCCTCGGCCTGGATCAGGCTGGCCACGACCATGACCTTGCCCGGGCTCAGCTTCACCCCGGCCGCCTGCTGGGTCAGGTTGTCGTTGGTGGCCTCCTGGTTGTACCGGTCCACCATGCCCTTGAGCACGTCGCTGGCGGTCTGGTTGGGCTGCACCTCGTAGGTGGCCGGGAACAGGTAACCCTCGACCTTGCCGCCCGCGTAGGAGGGCAGCCCGAGCGCGCCCGGCTGCTTGAGCGCGTCCTGGTAGTCGGCCAGCGGGATACCGGAGTGCGCGCCGAGCTGAGCCACGATCTGCGAGACCCGCAGGCCTTCGGGAATGGTGATCTTGTCCTGGATCCGGGTGGTCTGGTTCACCAGCAGCGTGTAGGCCAGGGTGGCCTTCATCTGCTTCTTCATCCGGTAGGTGCCCGGTTCCAGGCTGTGGCGGCTGGTGCTGTGCTCGGCGGCCAGCTCGAAGGCCCGCAGGCTGGCCACCACGCCCAGCTTGACCAGGCGCTGGCCCACGGCGGTGGCGGTCTGCCCGGTCTGCACCTGGACCACGGCCTGGCCGGTGCCGGCCCCGGCGTAGTCGGCCGGGTAGTAGCGGCCCTGGACGAACTTGTAGGCGTACCAGCCGCCCGCCCCCAGCGGGAGCAGCAGGATGACCAGGATGATGACCAGCGGGACCAGCCAGCGGCGGCGGCGCTTGCCGCTGCTGCCGCCGCCACCCCGGCCCGACGTACGGCCGCCCCGGCCACCGCGGCCGGTCTGGTCATCGTTGTCGTCGTCGTAGTCGTCCTCGTCGCGGGGGCCACCCAGCCCGGGTACGAACCGGTCGTCTTCCTCATAGCCGTCCTCCTCGTCCCAGGGTGGGGCGGCGGCGGCTTCGGGTACTGGCTCCTGGTGCTGCTGGTGGCGCTCACGACGGCGCGTTCGGCCGGTTGGGGCCTGGCCCGGCCCGGATTGCGCGGCGGCGTGGCCGGGGCCGGCCACGTGCTGGGCGTAGTCGTCGGTCTCGGGGAAGTCGTAATCGTGGGCTGGAGCGTTGGGGGCGCTGGGGGGCTCGGGCCGGCGGCGGCCGCCGTAGCTGTCGCGATCGGCGTAGGCGTCGCCGCGGTCCGTGTAACCGTCCCGGTCCTCGTAGGGGTCGGGGCGCTGGGCGTAGCCGTCCTGATCGGTATAGGGGTCGCGGCGGCTGGCGTAGCTGTCGCGGTCGCCGTAGGGGTCGATGTAGTCGTCCGGATCGGGGCCCCGGTCCGCGCCGCGGCGGCCGGACCAGCCCGCGGGCCGGTCGTAGGCGACGGTGTCGTCGCGGGCGCCGTTCCCGTTGCTGTTGCTGTTGCGGGAGCCGCGGCCGTTACCGCCCGCGGCCGGCGGCTGGTACGGGTCGCCGCCGGGGACGAAGCCGGGCCGGGGGCGGCCGGCCGAGGGGGCCCAGACCGACGGGGCCTGCGGGTTCTGAGGGACCTGCTGGCCTGGTGGGCCCTGCGAGGGTCGCCGGGCGGGCCGGGACGGCGGGGCCTGCGGGGCCCGGGAGGCTGGTGGGGCCTCTGGGGCCTGCGGGGCTGGTGGGACTTGGGG